>DASYKE010000018.1:0-10085 GCA_035995725.1 Burkholderiaceae bacterium
TGATGACGATCAGCCCTGCCACCGGCGGCACGTCCGCGCCATATGCAAATCCTGCCGCGTGCGCAGCGCCAGCCGAGTGGCCGATGATAAAAATCCTGTTCCTGTCGATACCGAGTTCGGCTGCGTGGGTTCGTATCCAGCCAACGGCGGCCTCGACATCCTTGCTCCCTTCCGGCCATTTTGCCTCGGGGGCGAGCCGGTACCCCATGTTGATCCCGACGATGCCATGGCGGGCGAAGTAATAAAGAACGTTTGCGTAAATTTCATCGCTCCGATTGCGCTCTCCATCGACGAACCCGCCGCCCGTAACAAACAGTACGGCGGCCGCGCCCTGGGCCTGCACCGGGTGGAACACATCCAGCAGATTACGCGCATGCGGCCCGTAGGACAACGCCCGCGACACCCGCACGCCGCCTTTTGGGCAACCAGCCAGAAGCGGCGAGAACAGCTCGACCATGCGCGCCACGTGTGCCGGGATATTCTCCTTCCAGATCGGACCGATTCTCGCCAGCTCCGCAACCACGGTTGCGGGAAGACTGGTGCCGTTACCGTCGACGTTCATTTCGCCAGCATCGGGGCGGCTCGACTCGTCATCCCTATCATCCTTAACGACAGACATGCAATATTCCTTCACCACATAAGATAACCGGGCGCTGCTGCAATGCTAAGAGCGTCTAACAAAATACCGCTTGCAGCGTTGCGCTCTCCTTGCCGTACTACACGTACTGTCTGCGTCGGCGCGCCTTGCCATCGGCATTTTGTTAGACGCTCTAAGGACAGGCAAGCACAAAATCGATGCCATAACGCCGGTCCAGATAGGCATTGTGATGGTCGACCAGATTGGTATCGGCCAGCTCCAGATTGAAGAACGCCATTTCGCTGCTTTCAAAAAAGGGCCCGGCATGCCATGTCCCCTTGTGCAGCTTGATCGCGGCGTTGCCCGGCACAAGGAAAGCACGGATGTCGTCGGGAGCGGGCTCAGCCGCAGGATCATCCAAGCCATAGGGTGGCGCGACCGCGATCATCCACGGCTTGCCGCCGACCGAGGCCAGACATTGCGTGACCTTTCTGTGCCGCGTGATGCGTGCAAACCTGAGCGGACGGTGATCGAGCCGCATCACATAGAAGCGTGATATGCCTTGAGTAAGATCGAGCGTCGCGTCGTTACTGCCAAAGGGCACGCCATCCTCGATGGGCAGCATCAAGTCGCCGAAAGAGCGAAACGCTTCGGCGGTAATCGGTTCTACCAACAGCGTACGTATCGTCTCCGTGCTGCCAGTTTGTGAATGCTTCGTATCCATGGTGGTTCTCCAGAAACGGATTCATAAGAAAATGCCTAAACCGCCACCTTCGCTCCGCCCACTTGCGCAACGAGCTCATCGGGCAATTCGTGATGGGAATGAGAGATAAAGCGGTCAAAATACGATTGCTGCGCATCGAGAAACAGTGCGCGCGTGACCCCCTGGATCAATCGCGGTGCCGTGTATTTCATATTGCTGTTCGACGCTGCCGACGGTCCGGCCGATAGTGTTGCTCCACGGGTGATCGTGAAGATCTTTGACGCCCAGGGAGCGCTGCCCGGGATTTTTTCCTGGAATTCGCAATTACGGCCAAGATATGGGAACTTGGCGAGCAGCGGCTTTGCAAGTTCGGCGGGTGGAGTGTAGCGGTCGCCCCACAGCGCAACATAAGGCGCTATGTGATGGAGTTCCGATCGAAGCGTCAGATCCACTTCCATGCCTGTGGAAGCAATGATGAAATCGAATTCAAGCATACGCTTCCCGGAGCGGGCTCGCACAGTGCCGGCCGGCGTCGCCTCGACCGCATCCCATGGTGTGCCGGCCTGCAGGCGGAAGCCGGGCAGCGCGATCGCACGCTTGAATGTCGGTTCGGGAGGCGGCTGGCTGATATCGTACAGCTGATGCATGTACGCCCATTTGGCGGCATCCGGCAGGTCGATGTAATGGGCGAGATAGCCGGAAAATTCCATCCAGCGCCGCGGGTTTGCCTGGGGCAGTATGGGGCGGCGGAAACACAGGCTTGCTTCCGCGGCACCGTGTTCCAGGGCAGTCGCCGCGTTATCGAATGCCGCCGCGCCGGCGCCGAGGATGCCTATGCGCTTGCCCTTGAGCGCATGGAAATCGATGTCGTCGTTGGAGTGCGCATACAGGCTGCGCGGCAAGGAGTTCTGGATGAAGGATGGCACCACGCGCGCGCCGCTGCCTTCCGCTCCCGATGACAGGACGACAGTGCGGGCCAGTACCTCATATGTCTTGTCGTTTTGATTGACAGTGAGTTTGAAAGCCGTGTGCCGGTCCAGCTGCACCGGTTCAATCGCAATCACGTTCGCATTCGATTCCACATGAATGCCGGTCACATCCCGGTGCCAATTCAGATAGCCTTGCCATACGGGTCGCGGAATGCGATCGAGCGCATCCCAGCCGGCCGCGCCGTGCTGCGCTTCATACCACGCGCGAAAAGTCAGGCTGCCGATACCGAGGTCGGGTCCGGTCAGATCCTTGGGTGTGCGCAGCATGTTCATCCGTGCAAACGTCATCCACGGGCCCGCCAGTCCGGGTGGATTGCGGTCGAAGACTGTCACGCGATCAACCCGCTCGCGCTTTAAACCGAATGCAATCGCCTGGCCGAATTGTCCGCCGCCCACCACTGCGCAATCAAGCGTTTTCGCCGGTTGTCCCGGCAGATCGACTACCCATTGCTGATTCGGGTAAGACAGGCAACGCAGGTCATGCCCGATGCGTTTGCGCAGGGCGGCCAGCCCTTCACCCGCCCCCTGCCCTTCTTCCTGCTGTTGTGCAGGAACTTTTGAAATTGTTGAATCTGCCTTTTGAATATTCATAAAAGTCTTTCTTCATTAAATCGGTAAGCGCCATGCCGGCCATTTTCTTGGCCATTCTCTTGTAATGCAATTCCTTGTCCAGCCCATGCCTAAGCTGCATGAAATGAACTGAGGAACTGCCTGGTCCGCTCGCTGCGGGGGCGTTCAAAAAGCTGCTCCGGCGTTCCGATCTCGACAATCCTGCCGTTCTCCATGAAAACCACCCGGTCCGCGACATCGCGTGCGAACCCGAGTTCATGCGTGACCACCAGCATCGTCATCCCATCCTCGGCCAGTGCGCGCATTACGCGCAGCACTTCACCCTTTAACTCGGGATCAAGAGCCGAAGTGACTTCGTCGAACAGCATCAGTTTCGGTTCCATCGCCAGCGCGCGCGCAATCGCAATTCGCTGTTGCTGCCCGCCCGACAGCGAGTGCGGATAGCTGTTTTCCTTCGCCGCCAGCCCGACCTTTTGAAGCAGCCGGCGCGCCTGCTCGATCGCAAGCTGCGGCGCGACACCTTTGACGTGTATCGGCGCCTCCGTGATGTTTTGCAAGACCGTCAGGTGGGGGAACAAATTAAACTGCTGGAACACCATGCCCAACTCGCGCCTCATCGTATTCAGATCCTTCTCCGGCAATCTTATTCGCATTGCGGCGCCGGTCGGGCCGAAGCCGACCGGCTTTGAATCAAAAACCACTTCGCCCGCTTCGAATGGTTCCAGAAAATTGATGCAGGAAAGCAGCGAGCTTTTGCCGGAGCCGGACGGCCCGATGATCACTACTACCTCGCCGATTTCCACGGTAAGGTCGACACCGTGCAGTACCTGGACCTGGCCATAGCTTTTATGCAGGTTCGTAATACGGAGAATGGGCTTGGCCATCAATGCATCCTGTAACGTTTTTCGAGCCACGCGTTGATTGCAACCAGCGGCAGTGTAAGAATCAGGTAACCCAGCGCAACGCCGACAAAGGGGCTGAAACTATTAGCCTTCCAGCTCATGAAATCGATGCCGGCGCGCAGCAGATCGGAGATCGCAATGGTTGACACCAGCGACGTATTCTTGATCAGGCTGATCAATTCATTCGTGATCGGCGGCAGCACGCGCCGTAACGCCTGAGGAAGGATAATGCGGCGCATCGCCATTGGATAAGACATGCCGAGCGCCCGGGCGGCACGCATTTGCCCCGGATCGATCGACAAGATTCCTCCGCGCAGGATCTCGCTCATATAGGCTCCATTGGTCACGCCCAGAGCAATCACCCCGACCACCATTGCGCTTAACAGAATATGCGCCGAGGGCAGTCCGTAATAGAGGAATAACAGCGTTACCAGTACCGGGGTAGCACGCATCAGCGCCACGTAGCAAAGCGCCGGGACCGCGAGATAGAAACGTGACGAGACCCGCGCCAGGCCGCCGCCAATCCCTAACGCAAACCCCAGCAGCGCCGACAGCAGCGCAATCTGCGCGGTCACGAGCATGCCCTTCAGCAGCGACGGTACCGCTTCCCAAAAAATCGCTAAATCGAAATCCATGATCTTTTCAGTGCAAAGGACTGGGGGCGTCGTGACCGGATGCCGGCCCTGCCAAGCTAATGCACTGGAAAAGGTACCGGTCACCGCCGCGGCGAACATTATTCGGTCCTGTTTTACATATTTTCAAGGCTGGCATGTTCTCTGCTACTCCTGTCTAAGCCGATCGATTCGGATGAAGTGGTGCGCATACTCCCACTATATTCCCGATCGCGGAATGGAATTCCGTAATTAGAAGTCCTGCGTGGTAATATAACGGAATTAAATTCCGTTATCAAGAAAAAATATGCCAGCCTCTTTTTCCGTTGAGCGAATTTTCGATGTGCTCGAAGTCTTGTCGGATGCTCCCGGCGGTTTGTCCGTGACCGAGCTCGCGCATCGTCTATCCATGCCGCAGAGTGCAGCGCATCGCGCACTGACGGCACTGACCGCACGTGGCGTCGTCATGCAGCCTCAGCCCGGGCGCGAATACCGGCTCACATTGAGCTTGCCCAGCCTGGGCATCCGGTTTCTGTCCGGCTTGCGGATAAACGATATTTTTCAGCCGGTGCTCGACGAGCTTGCGCGGCACAGCAAGGAACATGTGCGGCTTGCGATCGGCGGCCCGGACCACAGCCTGACATGGTTGTATAAGGCGCAGGGCGCCGACTCGGTGGTGCGTATCGACTCACGCTCGGGCCGTCCGGTTGAGCTGCATCTGACTGCCGCCGGCAAGGCGTGGCTGGCCGCGCTGCCGCCGAAGGATGCGATAGCCCTTGCGCAAGCCGGCGGGCTCGACAAGGAAACCGGCGAGCGCGGGGAGCGTGCGATACGCACCAAGAAAGATCTGCTCACCGAGCTCCAGACGATCCGGGAACAGGGTATCGCCTATGAAATTGAGGAAGGCGTGCCAGGCGTATCGGCGCTCGGCTGCGTGGTATATGCATCCGGCGCCGCCGAGCGGTCCCTGGTAGGCGCGCTGTCGATCGCCGGTCCTACTTTCAGGATGGACCGGAAGCGGCTTGAAAGCTATGCCGAATCGATCAAGGCGACGGCAGCAAAGCTGGAAAAGCTGTGGCCATCCACCCGGTGGACCGCGGGAGACGGCACGTTGTGATTGATTCGTAGTTGCATGCGCGGGTAGTTCAATGGGCGAACGACAGCTTCCCAAGCTCTGGACGAAGAATATAAATAAGGTGATACCGATCCTTTTGGCTGGTGCGAGAACTAAAACTCGTCAAAAGTTTGTGTGCGGTTCTTCGACGGATCCGTTCGATTCCCCACTTCAAAGCAGCCCCTTCTTCTGTGCGCCAGAACGCAGGCCGCCAGGCGTTATTCCATAGGCCTTTGTCAACATGCGGGCCAGGTACGAACCGGAGCTCCATCCAACCTCCTGTGCAATTGAAAGCACTGAATAATCAGTTTCCTTGAGCAGGTGCACGGCTCGTTCAAGCCGCTGCTGCTGCTGGTACAGCAGCGGGCTCATTCCGAAACTCTGTTGAAAAAGCCGCTCTATCTGCCTTCGCGATAAACGTTGCTGCAGAGCGAATGCATCAATCTCAAGCGGTTCAGCAAGATGATTTCTGATGTGATCAGCAAACAAGAATACAAATTCTGTCGAATTCAGCGGACACGAAGGCACCGGCTTGGCTGCGCTTAGCCTTGCCGCCTCGTGCACCAATGCCCCGCAGTGCGCACTGATCGCGTGAGTCGCCGCAGGATTGTCGTTAAATGCCAGCCTGGAAGCGTAGTAGGTTAATGAACTACTGGCGGGACGTAGCCCGATTTCGGTATTACTAATGCCGTTTGCCCCAGTTACAAATGCCCAAAAATCAGTTTGGACGTAAAGGGCCAGATGCTTTTGCTGCGTGGTGTAAGCATGCGTCGCATGAGCGTATTGAGCAGGAATCCATACAAAATATCCAGGCCGGGTCTGCAACGCATCCGAAGCTTCCCGCTCAACGACAAATCTCCCGGCGAGCGGGATAAAAATCATGTCGCAATCATGCGTATGGGGAGCGGTCGAGTAAGCCGATGTTCTGTTCGATACAGGTGTAACAGCTTCGGTAGCAAGTTCGGCCTTGTGGGACGACAAGATCGGTTCTACCAACCAATTTCCCTCATATGATTTTGAATGCAGTTGTCGCATTTGTACTCAGTTATGTCGCAAGCAATCGTAACCGGCGTGCTTAAAACACTAATATCGAGACCTGTTTCTCTTCCCTCATCTTAACAGGACTGCCATGAAAGCTGACATTGGTCGCCGAAAAGCAATTTCCATTCTCATTGCACTGTGTACCTCAGTTGGCCTTAGCGTCGGCCAAACATATGCAGCCGACAAATATCCGGTTAAACCTGTCACAATAATTGTGCCATTTCCTGCTGGCGGCGGTACTGACCTGGCTATCCGCAGCTTGCAACCCAAGTTGCAAGCTCGGCTTGGCGTTCCCATCATAGTGGAGAACAGACCAGGAGCAGGCGGAACAATTGGCACTTCAGCAGGGGCAAAGGCAGCTCCCGACGGCTACACTCTTGTTGCAGTAACCACTACAACAATTGCATCTGCAAAAGCCGTCTACCCCCAAATTTCTTATGACCCTGTCAAAGACTTTGTTCCCATAGGATCTATTGGGCTTACGCCGTTCGTGCTAGTGGTAGCGCCAAACCTCCCTGTTAAGTCATTTGATGAATTTTTGCAATACGCGAAGGCTCAGGGCGGAACGTTAAACTACGCCAGTGTCGGAAATGGAAGTGCGAGCCACCTCGTCGGAGAGTGGTTCAAGCGCAGGACCGGAGTTGCAATGACTCACGTGCCTTATCGTGGCGCGACTCCCGCACAAATGGATCTGATGGCAGGTCACGTACAAGTGTTGTTTGACAATCCTACCGCCTTGGTTCAATACGTGCGTGCCGGAAAAATGAAGGCGCTCGCAATATCCGATACTTCTCCAATTCTTCCAGGCGTCGCATCATTCGAGTCGCTTGGCCTGCGTGACTTCCGCCCCGAACTTTGGTACGGAATCATGGCGCCAGCAGGCACGCCGCAACCCGTGGTTACACAACTGCAAACAGCGTTTGCCGCTGCAGTAGAAGACGGCTCGGTTAAAGCAGATCTTCAAGCCAGAGGAATTACGCCCCTTAACATGTCTCCCAGTGTGTTCGCATCTCGTATATCGCGAGACGCTGTTTTTTGGACGGAGATTGCCAAGTCAGTTGATGCGAGGGCTGAATGACCATTGATTCAAGCCTTCAGGCGCCTCGGATTTATTTGGTACGCGTGTTTTGCTCGCCCGATCAGCGTAACGGCGGCAATCCCGCTCCGATCGTTTTGCAGGCGGACGGAATGACGCCCGAAGATATGCGACGGATTGCTGCTCGATCCGGGCACGAATCGGGCTTCGTATTTCGTCCGCAGGATACCGATTGCCAATTTCAGATGCGATATTTCGTCCCTAATCATGAAATGGAAATGTGCGGCCATGCGACGGTTGGCGCTCTATGGCTATTGCGCCAAAAACAATTGTGGGATGGACAACCAATCAATATTCAGACGCTTAGCGGGAAGGTAAAAGCCAGGGAGCTGGATGGAACAATTGAAATAAGCCAACCGGCAGCTATCATGGTCGAGCTTGATGCAACACAGGTGATCCATATCGCTGATGCTTTGAATGTCCCTCTTGAAATAATACGCACACCTGTAATTAACGCATCGACCAGCCGGGTTAAAACACTCGTCCGCATGTCTAGTTTGGATGCGCTTCGCAGGCTTCAACCGCGTTTAAACGCGATACAGTCAGTGTGTGAGTCGATTGGCTCTACCGGACTGTATCCTTTTGCCGAAGTGGATGTAGAACATCGCGTGTTCGAGGCGCGGCAGTTTCCGAAATCATCTGGCTATCCCGAAGATGCCGCAACAGGAATTGCCGCTACTGCCCTGTCGTTTGGCTTGCGCAAGATAGGCCTGGTTTCACAACAGGCGTCACGATTATGCATTCGCCAAGGCTTTTCGATGGGGTCTCCATCCGAAATACACGTGCAACTGCCTGATGCAAATCTCCCCTTGGCGGAATGCTGGTTGAGCGGCAGAGTTTGCCTTGAGAACGAGTTCACGCTGAATGAGGCCGCTGATGACAAGTGCTGACGTTAAATTGCGCCAATTTGCCGAACCCGGTGCATCCGCTTCCAAACCGGCCGGAGCGTATGCTTCATTTTGCCGGTGTGGCGATTTAATTTATTCAAGCGGAGTTGTCGCGCGAGAGCATGGAAAAATTATTGCTCAGGTGCTCGATGAAGATTCGATTGAAGTAGGTCAGAAGGCGGTTCGACTGGCTGTCACCGCCATTTTTTTAGGTCTGCAAGATGAACTTGGTTCGCTCGAGCAGGTAGAACGAGTCGTCTCCTTAAATGGGTTTCTTCGCACGGATACTCGATTTGCAAGCCATGTAAAGATTATGGATGCCGCATCCCTGCTGATACAACAATTGTTTCCGAATACGCCTTCTCCAGCGCGCACTACTGTAGGGGTTGCAACTTTGCCTGGCGGTGGAATTGCTGAAATCTCAATGATTATCAAGGTGCGGTAGTTTGATCGCTTTATAGCGATTAGGCAGGCGCCGTTCCCGGAGGGGAGTAATAACTCCGGCGGACTTGCGACGTATTTCACGGGCTTTTATTGACGTATAAGTCCCGGCTTCCTGGAAAGTCGAGGCGTGGCGCGGCTTCTGGGAAGTTTTTATGATGCGCATATATCAGCCAGGCCTCCGGCATACCGGACAGCAGTGGCATATAAATCACAGTAGAAGCAATGCGTCGCGCGACTATTATATTATTGATGCCGACCGTCTCTGGCAATGCGCAAGCTTGCCGTTCGATATGTTGCCAAAGCCGGCGATATTTAACCGAAACTTCCTTGTTATGAACTTCAATTGGAGGATGGGTATAGTTCTATTGGCTGCACTGTTGTTACTGAGTGGTGTAGAAAGCGCCATCGCGTCGCAGCAGCAATGCGAGGCATTGCAAAAGCAGTTTCAGCCAATACAGCCAAATTCGATCGCTCCGACAAGCCGGAGAAATCAGAGTCGGAGAAATTAACAGCGCAAGAATGCAGGGATTTTCGTGAGTATATTAAGATTTACGGAACGTATCAGTCGCAGGCGGACAGCTTGAACTGCGCATTCGCGTATCACGAAGGAAAGAGGATAGGCGGGGCGCATGAGCGCGCCGAGCTCATGGCGGACCTGAGGAAAGAATTGAAGAAATCGTGCTCGTGAATGGGCTCGCGGTGCTGAATTCTTATTCGGACCTGGCGCAATAAATACGAAATCATATACTTGAGAAGCCCAATTTTTGGGTGTCCCTTCCCCGCTGACAAGAACCCCTGGGAACTTCCTTGACCGGATAAGCGGAGGCGCGGGACACCCCTTCGGCAGTAATGCACGGCGCCTTTGGCCCATGTATCGTACTCGCGGTTGATACGGTCTGCGATGATCTTGCAGGAGCGATCATCGCCTTTTTCCCGTTTTCGTTAAAACGCGCAAGTGCAGTAACCTGCGATGTGCAGGCAAGGGTCGGCCATATGTCGGCCATGTTTACAACTCCCAGCGCACCCCGACATGCAAGCGCCGCCTACCTATCGGCGTACCGACCGTTTCCTCGGCCTTGTGATCCAGCACATTGTCGAGCGCCGTGAATGCCTGCCAGCGTTTCCCCAGCCAGGTCAGCACAATACTGACT
>DASYKE010000019.1:0-8498 GCA_035995725.1 Burkholderiaceae bacterium
CCGTGGATACTCGGTCCGACCATGTAATTGATGGACATTGAAAGAACTTTCAAAACAAGGTGGCGATTCAGTCCGCAATGATGAATCTGATGGCAAGCACAATAGACCATTCGTGGTGAGCGGATTCATTCATTCTTAGTATAGCGTTCATCCTGAGTAAGCCGAAGGCCGTATCAAAGGAAGCATGCCGCAACCTGTTCCAGATATTGCAGCGTATTGAAGGAGCATCCAGCCTGCCCGGTGTCCCTCGATACGCCCTTCGGCCTACCCAGGACGACGGACCCAGGACGAATGGGTATTTAAAATAATTGAAACCCGGTTCGGCCAGCGGCCGGCCAGTTATAAACAAAAGAGGAAATTAATTGAGCGACCCCAAGCACCCGTTACGCCGCAGCCAGGCCTGGTTCGGCCGGCTTGACCGCGACGGTTTTATCTACCGCTCGTGGCTGAAAAACCGCGGCATTCCGCACGATCAGTTCGATGGCCGCCCGGTCATCGGTATCTGCAATACCTTTTCCGAACTGACACCCTGCAATTCGCATTTCCGCGCGCTGGCTGAACAGGTCAAGATCGGCGTCTATGAAGCCGGCGGCTTTCCGCTGGAATTTCCGGTAATGTCGCTAGGCGAAACACTGCTGCGGCCGACCGCGATGCTGTTCCGCAATCTGGCCAGCATGGATGTCGAGGAATCGATCCGCGGCAATCCGCTGGATGGCGTGGTGCTGCTGATGGGCTGCGACAAAACTACGCCGGCCTTGCTGATGGGCGCTGCGTCCTGCGATGTGCCGACCATCGGCGTATCGGGCGGCCCCATGTTGAACGGCAAATTTCGCGGCGGCGAGATCGGTTCCGGCACCGGCGTATGGCAAATGTCGGAAGAAGTACGCGCCGGACGCATGAAACAGGAAGACTTCTTCGAAGCCGAGAGCTGCATGAGCCGGTCGCATGGTCACTGCATGACAATGGGCACCGCTTCGACCATGGCGAGCATGGTCGAAGCACTCGGCATGAGCTTGCCGGGCAACGCTGCAATTCCGGCAGTCGATGCGCGCCGCAACGTGC
This sequence comes from Burkholderiaceae bacterium, assembly GCA_035995725.1. Lineage (GTDB taxonomy): Bacteria > Pseudomonadota > Gammaproteobacteria > Burkholderiales > Burkholderiaceae_D > JAQGLW01. Next base: position 1,063 of record DASYKE010000019.1, read on the forward strand.
TGGCACGCGCATCCGGACGGCGGATCGTCGACATGGTCAAGGAAGATCTGACGATGTCCAAAATCCTGACGCGCGCCGCTTTTGAAAATGCGATCCGCGTCAATGCCGCAATAGGCGGCTCGACCAACGCAGTGATTCATCTGCTGGCGATCGCCGGACGCATGGGTGTCGAGCTGTCGCTGGCCGACTGGGACGCATTCGGACACGACCTGCCCTGCCTTGTCAACCTGCAGCCGTCGGGCAAGTACCTGATGGAGGATTTCTACTACGCCGGCGGCTTGCCGGCAGTGATCCGCGAGCTCGAATCGGTGCTCGACCGCAGTGCGCTGACGATCAACGGCAAGACGCTGTGGGACAACTGCAAGGATGCGCAGAACTGGAATCGCGATGTAATCCACGCCTATGCCGAACCCTTCAAATCCCATGCGGGCATCGCCGTCCTGCGCGGCAATCTATGCCCGGACGGCGCGGTGATCAAGCCTTCCGCCGCCACGCCCGCGCTGCTCAAGCACAAAGGCCGCGCGGTGGTATTCGAGAACAGCGAACACATGCACCAGCGTCTCGACGATGAAAGCCTCGACGTCGATGAAAACTGCGTGCTGGTGCTGAAAAACTGCGGCCCGAAAGGCTACCCCGGCATGGCGGAGGCCGGCAACATGCCGCTGCCGCCCAAGGTACTGCGCAAGGGCATCACCGACATGGTGCGCGTGTCCGACGCTCGGATGAGCGGCACCGCCTACGGTACCGTGGTATTGCATGTCGCGCCGGAAGCGGCGGCAGGCGGGCCGCTGGCGCTGGTGCAGGATGGCGACATGGTGGAACTCGATGTCGAGTCGCGCAAGCTGCATCTGCATGTATCGGATGACGAACTGGCGCGCCGGCGTGCCGCATGGAAAGCTCCGGAGGCACCGATGTCGCGCGGCTGGACCAAGCTTTATTTCGATCATGTGCAGCAGGCCAATCGCGGGGCCGACCTCGATTTCCTGGTCGGCAAGAGCGGCGCCGGCATACCCAAGGACAATCACTAAACTTCCAGACAATGAAAATCCTGATTACCGATTACGATTTCCCCGACGTAGAACTGGAGCAGGCGCTATACCGCGCTGCCGGTATCGAAGTCGTTACCGCGCAATGCCGTACCGAAGACGACGTGATCGCCGCGTCGGCCGGCTGCCAGGGTTTGCTGGTGCAATACGCGCCGGTCAATGCAAAAGTATTTGCGGCACGGCCGGAGATTCGCATTGCCAGCCGTTATGGCGCCGGGTTCGACACCATCAATACGGCCGATGCCAAAAAACATGGCGTATGGGTCGGCAACTCGCCGGATTACGGGGTCGGCGAAGTAGCTACCCACGCGCTGGCAATGACGCTTGCGCTGTTGCGCCATATCGCCTTTTATGATCGCGACGTGAAGGCCGGGAAATGGCACTACAGCAGCGCAGGCAAGATAAAGCGCGTATCGGAGCTGACGGTCGGCATTCTGGGACTTGGCCGCATCGGCAAACGCATGGCGCACGTCAGCCGCAACAGCTTCAAGCGCGTGATTGCCTGCGACCCGTATATTATCGACGGCGATTTTCCGGCTTATGTCGAGCGCGTCAGCAAGACAGAACTGTTTGCGCAGGCCGATGCAATATCGCTGCACGTGCCGCTGAACGACGAAACCCGCGGCATGGTGAACGCATCGGTACTTAATCTGATGAAGCAGGGCAGCGTGCTGGTCAATACCGCCCGTGGTGCAGTGGTGAATATCGACGATCTGCTTTCCGTTCTCGATGCGGGCAAGCTGGACGGCGCCGCGCTCGATGTGCTGCCGGTTGAACCGCCGGCCACGGACTCGCGCATCGTCCAGCATCCGCGTGTGCTGCTGTCGCCGCATGCGGCGTTCTATTCGATGGTAGCCGACAAGGAATTGCGCCGCAAAGCGGCACAGAACCTGATCGACTGGGCGCAGAACGGCCGTCCCTCTTATGTAGTGATCGAAGGAAAGCAGTAAAAAAAATTATAAATACAAGGCATTAATAAAGGAGATATGCATGGCATCGGTGCAGATTAAAGGAATACAGAAGTACTTCGGCGCCACGCACGTGATCCGCGGAGTCGATATCGAAGTCGAGGATGGCCAGTTCGCGGTGCTGGTCGGCCCATCCGGTTGCGGCAAGTCGACCCTTCTGCGCATGCTCGCCGGGCTGGAAGAGATTTCCGAAGGCGAAATATCGATCGGCGGCAAGGTCGTAAACAACGTTCAGCCAAAGGAACGGGACATCGCGATGGTGTTCCAGAACTATGCGCTCTACCCGCACATGACGGTATTCGACAACATGGCTTTTTCGCTGCTGCTGGCGAAGGCCGGCAACACGGTAATTCGGGAGCGCGTCGCCAAGGCCGCCGATATACTCGGACTGCGCGAATTGCTCGATCGTTTTCCGCGCCAGCTTTCCGGCGGCCAGCGCCAGCGCGTGGCGATGGGCCGCGCGATCGTGCGCGATCCGCAGGTGTTCCTGTTCGATGAACCGCTGTCCAACCTGGATGCCAAACTGCGGGTTCAGATGCGCGCGGAAATCAAGGAACTGCACCAGCGCCTGAAAACCACTTCGGTCTACGTCACTCACGATCAGATCGAAGCCATGACCATGGCCGACCAGATCGTGGTCATGCGCGACGGCCTGGTAGAACAGCGCGGCCGGCCACTCGACCTGTACGATAATCCCGCCAATCTGTTCGTCGCCGGTTTCATCGGTTCGCCTGCAATGAATTTCATTCCGGCCACGCTGCGCCGCAATGGCGCCGGGGTACACGTGGAATTCTCGGACGGCTCGCAGCTGCCGGCGCCACGCGTTGCCGACGGCGTCGACGGCCAGGCGGTGATTTACGGCGTGCGGCCGGAACACCTGATGCTGGGAACCGCCGGCGGAATCAGAACCAATGTGGCGGTGGTCGAACCGACCGGCGCCAACACCGAGGTGTACTCGAGATTCTGCAACGCGGATCTTATTTCGATATTTCGCGAGCGCCATCACTTCGCGGCCGGTGACACGATTCATCTGATCCCCGACCATGAAAACACGCATCTGTTCGATGCCGGGTCCGGAAAAGTACTGAAGAATAGCTGAGTTCAAGGGTAATTTGGAAGTGTAGATGTAAATTGCATGGGGCACCGCCCCGTTAACCGGAGGAGTAGGAGACATGAAAAAACTGACTAGACGCGATTTTCTGGCCTCAACCGCAGCCATCGCTGCTGCATCAACGCTCGGCCCCCACGCTTTTGCAGCCCCGGCCGCACTGCACTACACCCCAGAAAAAGGCGCCAAGCTACGGGTTCTGCGCTGGAAACGCTTCGTGCAGGGCGACGAAGACATGTGGATTGCCAACACCAAGAAATTCACCCAGGCGACCGGCGTCGAAGTGCGAATCGATAACGAGGGATGGGAAGACGTGCGGCCTAAGGCAGCGGTCGCGGCCAATATCGGTAGCGGGCCGGATGTCATCATCGGCTGGTTCGACGATCCGCATCAGTATCCGGACAAGCTGACTGATCTGACGGAGCTGGCAAACTATCTCGGAAACAAGTATGGCGGCTGGTACGACGTCTGCAAAAAGTATGGCATGCGCAATGGCAAGTGGATCGGCATGCCGCTGGGAATCGTCGGTAATGCGTTAGTCTACCGCGAAAGCCACGTCAAGGCGGCCGGGTTCGACGCCATACCAAAAGATACTGCCGGCTTTCTGAAGCTGTGCCAGGCTCTGAAAGCCAAGGGCACTCCTTGCGGCTTCGCACTCGGCAAGGCGGTCGGCGATGGCAACAACTGGGCGCACTGGCTGCTGTGGTCGCACGGCGGAAAGCTGGTCGACCAAAAAGGCAATGTCGTCATCAATTCACCGGAGACGGTCGCATCGCTCGAATATGCGAAGCAGCTCTACCAAACCTTCGTGCCGGGAACGCTGTCATGGCAGGACCCGTCCAATAACAAGGCTTTCATCGACGGCCAGATCAGCCTGACCGCAAACGGCATCTCGATCTACTATACGGCAAAGAACTCGCCCGATCCGAAACTGCAGGAAATGGCCAAGGACATCCAGCATGCGCGCTTCCCGATCGGGCCGGTAGGCAGGCCGACCGAACTGATGCAGATCACGCAGATGATGCAGTTCAAGTACAGCAAGTTCCCGAACGCTGCCAAAGCATACATGCAGTTCATGATGGAAGGCGATCAGTACAATCCGTGGATGAAAGCGGCGATCGGCTATGTCAGCCAGCCGCTCAGGGCCTACGAGGCGAATCCGATCTGGACCGAGGATCCGAAGCATATTGTCTACCGTGACGGCGGCAGCATCATGCTCGACAACGGCTATTCCGGTCCGCTCGGTCTTGCCTCGGCGGCGGCAATGGCCGATTACATTGTGCTCGACATGGTCGCGGAAGCGGCAAGCGGATCGAAAACACCGAAGGAAGCGGCGGCCCGTGCCGCCAGCCGTGCCGAGCGCTATTACAAGGTATAAGCACAGAGGCGCTGTTGAAAAAGCGCTTGCTGCGACAAGCGCTTCAAAAACACGTACGCATTGCCGCTTCGGCATTGGAGTGCCGGAGCGGATTTCGATCGGGGTAACGCCATGCTTTCTCGTTTGCTCAATAACCGCAATTCGCTCGGGCTGCTGTTCATGTTTCCGACCGCGATTCTGCTGCTCGTGTTTCTCACCTATCCGCTCGGCCTCGGCGTCTGGCTGGGCTTCACGGACACCAAGATCGGTCGCAGCGGAGAATGGATCGGCCTAAGCAATTATATTTACCTGATCGGCGACTCGCTGGCACAGCTGTCGCTGTTCAATACGGTGTTCTATACGGTCAGCGCAAGCATCCTGAAGTTCGTACTCGGGCTTTGGCTGGCTCTGCTGCTGAACAGAAATCTGCCGTTCAAGTCGTTTTTTCGCGCCATCGTCCTGTTGCCCTGGATCGTGCCGACCGCGCTGTCTGCGCTGGCATTCTGGTGGATATACGATCCGCAGTTCTCGATTATCAGCTGGATACTGGTGAAATTAGGCATCATTGACCGCTACATCGATTTCCTAGGTGAACCCTGGCTGGCGCGGATATCCACCGTCCTCGCAAACGTCTGGCGCGGCGTGCCGTTTGTTGCGATCTCGCTTCTGGCCGGCCTGCAGACGATTTCGCCATCACTCTACGAAGCGGCATCGATCGACGGCGCCACACCGTGGCAGCAATTCCGCTACATCACGCTGCCGCTTCTCACACCCATTATCGCGGTGGTGATGACGTTTTCCGTGCTGTTCACCTTTACCGATTTCCAACTGATTTACGTTCTCACACGTGGAGGCCCTCTGAATGCGACCCACCTGATGGCAACCCTGTCCTTTCAGCGCGCGATACCGGGCGGATCACTGGGTGAAGGCGCGGCATTGGCAACAATGATGATTCCGTTTTTGCTGGCCGCAATCATGTTCTCCTATTTCGGACTTCAACGCCGCGGGTGGCAACAGGGAGGAGACAAATGAGTAAAATGAGTAAACAGGAAAATCAGGGCATGGATTATTTGCAGTCGCTTCCGCGCCGCTGGGTCACGACTTACATTCCGCTCGGCATTTTTGTGTTCATACTGCTATTCCCGTTTTACTGGATGGCGATAACTGCATTCAAGCCGGACGACGAACTGCTGCAGCATACGGGTAATCCATTCTGGGTGATCGCGCCGACGCTGGCGCATTTCAAGAAGCTGCTGTTTAATACTCCTTACCCGGAATGGATGCTCAATACCGTAATTGTGTCGACTGTGGCGACCTTCACTTCGCTGGCGGCTAGCGTATTTGCTGCTTATGCGATCGAACGGCTACGCTTCCAGGGTGCCAGGCAGATAGGCCTTGGCATTTTCCTGGCCTATCTGATTCCTCCGTCGATCCTGTTCATCCCGCTCGCCGCAATCGTGTTTCAATTGGGCCTGTTCGATACCCGCTGGGCATTGATTCTGACCTATCCGACCTTTCTGATTCCGTTCTGCACGTGGCTGCTGATGGGATACTTCCGTTCCATTCCATATGAACTGGAAGAATGTGCATTGATCGATGGCGCGACGCGCTGGCAAATCCTGGTGAAAATCATCTTGCCGCTGGCCGTTCCAGGCCTGATTTCGGCCGGCATTTTTGCCTTCACGCTGTCCTGGAACGAATTCATCTACGCATTGACATTCATTTCCTCGTCCGAGGTAAAGACGGTACCAGTAGGCGTCGTCACCGAACTGATCGAAGGCGACGTGTATCACTGGGGCGCGCTGATGGCCGGTGCGCTGCTGGGCTCGCTGCCGGTGGCCGTGGTTTATTCGTTTTTCGTCGAATACTACGTATCCGGCATGACGGGAGCCGTCAAGGAATGACGCACTTCAAGGAATCCAACGCATGAAACCTGAAATCGTCCTCGTCGGTCCGATTTATGCCGCCACCATGAAGGAACTGGAAAGCACGTACACCGTGCATCGGCTGTGGCAGGCATCCGATCCCAAGGCCTTGCTCTCCACTCTCGCCGATCGTGTTGGCGGCAGCGTTGCATTCCCTGTGACCGAAGGGAATGTGACCGCAGGGAATGCAACGCCACCGCCGGTCACACTCCCTCCGGTCGCGGTGGCGGTAACCTCCGGCGGCCGCGGCATGCGCGCCGATGAGATGCAGGCGCTGCCGGGGCTCAAGCTGATTACCTGTTTCGGCGTAGGGGTAGACAGCATCGATCTGGCTGTTGCGCAGAAGCGCGGCATTGCGGTCACCAATACCCCGGACGTGCTTACCGAATGCGTCGCCGATACCACGTGGATGCTGATTCTTGCCACGATCAGGAAAGCCGTGTCCAACGACGCCTTTGTCCGTTCGGGCAAATGGCTGCAAGGCAGTGCGCCGCTGACCGACAAGGTATGGGGTGAAAAGCTGGGTATCATCGGCTTCGGCCGTATCGGCAAGGCGATCGCGCGGCGCGCGGAAGGTTTTGGCATGCGCATCGCCTACCATGGCCGTACCCAGCAGAAAGACGTGGCCTATCCTTATTATGCGGATGTCGCGGCCCTTGCCGGCTGGGCCAAAATTCTGGTGGTGGCCTGCCCCGGCGGCAAACAGACCGAAAACATCGTCGACGCGCGGGTATTGGAAGCGCTCGGCAAAGAAGGCTATGTATTCAATATCTCGCGCGGTTCGACGATTGACGAGCAGGCCCTGGTCAAAGCACTTGAAAGCGGCAGTATCGCAGGCGCCGGACTTGACGTGTTCGCCGATGAGCCGCGCGTGCCGGAAACACTTTTCAGGCTGGATAACGTAGTGCTGCAGCCCCACGTCGGCAGCGGTACACATCACACCCGCAATGCAATGGGTCAGCTGGTGCTTGACAATCTGGCCGCATGGTTCGCCGGCAAGCCGCTCGTCACGCCGGTAATCTAGAGCAATAT
>DASYKE010000020.1:0-6858 GCA_035995725.1 Burkholderiaceae bacterium
AGATCGGCGGGGTTGCGACGATCTCCCTGGTAGGATTGTAAACATCCTTGCCTTGCTGCTGCGACCAGCTCATCACCTGCAACTGAATCACGATTGGTTCCGTGCCGTCGTTCCGCACAGTCATGGAACCTACCCCTTGGGCGGCAGATAGCGTCGTCCGTACCGGACTTACGTGAAACGAGCCGGCCTGCGACCACGGAGCCGAAAGCAGACCGAGCAAAAGTAAGGCGCAACCCCGAAGAGTGCGCCAACTTGCCTTGATAGCGTACATTAAAAGTTAATCGTTGCAGTGATGATGTCACTGTAAGCCAGCGCCTTTGCCGCACCCTGCCCGGAAGGTATTCTGCCGTAGACGGTATAGGTTTGCCCTGCGCCGGTGCCCGTGCCACCAGGTAAGCCTGCACCGGTGTTGTCCCAATTCACATCACGAAGAGCGGTGGTGTAAAGGCCGTAGTTCAGGGTGTCCGTGCCGTTAACCATTTTGCGAGTGGTTACCGTTGCACCCGATGCACTACCGGCACTCAGGCCGATCGTGTACGTAGTCCCGGGAGTGCAGGTGGCTGTAAGAGTGCTGGTACTGTCCGTATTCACCCCGCTTGTCGCGTCAACGGCAGCACCAAAGGCAAGAGCGGTACCAGAGATCGTGCATGACGTTGCAACCGTCGCATTGACAGCAAACGTGCCGGTGGCCGTCACGGCGGCGTGGCTATTGACGCCCAAAGCGGCAAATACCGAAGCCACTGCAAGGCCTAATACACGCTGGGAAAATTTGATAGCTTGTTTCGATTTCATGATGCTTCCTCTCTTTTCTTTTCAAATGAACGTAACGCGAAAAGCTCTCGCCATTACCGCATGCATCGGCCACGCGTAAATACGCAACCGATACCCGCCCAAACAGCAAGGGAACGAAAGAAGAGAAGCCTGAGGCTATGACGCGGAGTACCGACGAGACAACGCTACCCTCATGATTACGAGAGTTTCCCCTGGTAGTCCCGCTGTCATAGAAAAAATTCCTTAGACCGGTAACTTTGTGCCCCCGCTTTTCAGTCGGGTTTACCCTTTTCAGGTAAAGGAATCATAGCATTAACGCTATGTAGTTTCCATACAGAAACTATCGTAAAACTCTATTTTTTTATAACCCCGTAGCAACATCTCTAGGGGTATCATGATTTCTGCATGTGTACATCATGATTTTTGTATGATTTCCAATGAGCATAACGAGGAAAATGTTCGCGAACTATCCTGGTCACGAGCTTAGAGGAAAACGGATCGGGGATTGGATTGGGGGAAAGTCGAAGATCGCGCCAAGATGACGGACGCGCTTGTGCGGCAGTGTTGAATAACAAGTTAAAAGGCTATGACCAACCAGTGGCAACTCTATTTACCGCCATGATCGTAAAGCCTTGAAAGGATCTGGCGGCGATTCAGATTTCGTCCTTCCCAATGTGCTTCTCGCGACGCACTCGCCTGCACCGAATGGATCGCCATGTGAGGCGGTCCAAAGCCGGGTATGAATTTCGAATGCACAAAATTGGAAGCGGTCAACGGCCTGGCATTTACTTCTTCATGCATCAACTATGCCTCTACTGAATCTGGTCGATAGCGCCAGTAGAATGCAGAAGGACGAAATGCAAACTGGCGTTCAATCTCTTCACAAAGAATTTTTTCAGCGATACCGAGCGCCTTGATGTTGGCTGGCCGACTAATATAATGTAGGCACGGCAGGTTTTCGTCAATGACGAATTGTGCAGCTCTAAATCGCCCGTCCCGATATTGATCGAACGGAGTTTTTTGCGGATATAGCTCGAAACACTGGCATTCACGGTCTTAAAAAAACTCGGAGCTAATGGTGGTGGGGCTCGCGACTGTCATGGGGTTCGTTTTCATGATATCTGCTGCAGGTCAGTCGCGTGGTAACCCGATTCTTTGACTTATAGAGTCGAGTTTTTCCACAAGCTCGTCATAGCTTCGATCCACGGCACTTGGCGCTGGACGGAAATTGCGATCGTTGCGTAGTTCTTTTGGCGTCAGCGCTTTTTCAAGGTCGATCAGACACAGACGAAGCCATACATTGGTCGGCTGCTGCTTTGAATTCACATTTAGCCCAAGCGCAACGATTGCATCGCTGAAATGGTCTTTTTCCCAGTTATCGAGCGCATTTTCGAGTCGATGCAGATGCTGGAAAATCAATCCGACAAGCTGTACCCGGAACGCAGGAATATTGTCCAGATCGTTAACTTGTCGATAAAGTGAATCAAAAGGTTCCATAATGCCGCATGACAAAAAGTGAAGCATTAGAACACTTTATGATCTGACAATCTCTAGGAATATTCCTATATTTAGATAGGTAATATTCCTATTTTTGAACAACCAACAGTAGCACTGATTACCGCAGTGTTCCCATGCTCCCTATCGTGACGATGCAACGTGCCCAAGTGCTTTTTGCGTTCAGTCGGGAATTCCAGACCTTTTCTCCACTTTGGGATCGATTGTCATCCGCTAATGATTGCGGCAATTGAAACCATTTGCACTGTTATACAGTCCCGGCGTTCAGGATGTCATGCCTGGCTGCACCGGATACGCACTTGGTTTCCTAACTTTAATCCTGAGATTATTCACCTAAATTTTTGAATTCAAAGAGAAAATCAGAATTTTCCTACTGCAAACATGAAGTGGTTGTACAACAATGCATTAAGCAAACTTTGCTTTGCAGCCACTACCGGGAGGCTTCTTATGCAAGTCAATTATTGTGCAAATGTGGTTTGCGGTCGGCCGTTCCAAGTCAATCAGTTCAAAACGCGTATCCCGCCTCCCTTCGATGCCGGAAAGATTGTCTGTCCCCATTGCGGCGCTGTGTCGGCTGCCGATAGCACTTCCGTTTTCCTGACCCATGCGTTATCCAAGGTCGAAGAGCAGGAACACAATTTGCGCAAAGTTTCTCCTACCGGAACATTGGTAAAGCAAATCGCATGATGGAAGATCGAAAGGAATCGTTGCCGGCCGCTGGACAGGCAGACAAAAAGCACTCAAACAGACCTGGGCTGGCGCAACTAGTGAAAAATTGGATTTACTATGGACAACCATCAATAAACTGCCTAGACTTAAAGCGTTGTCTATTCTTCAATAGTGCAATGCGACAGTCCAGGTGCGTAAGTGGCCGCCACGCAATCAAAAAAAATTCTTGTCGCAGTCAACCGGCCAGTACGGCAGCTTGTATCGCATGCGCTGCAATCTTCTGATTGGGATTTAATCTATTGCGACTCGGTAGAAGAAGCAAAACAATTGCTCCATCAGCACTGCGATTTGATTTTCTGTACTTTGCGGTTTGACAGTAGCCGCCTGTTCGATCTGCTGCAATATGCCAAAGCCGATCCACAAATCAAGCCCATCCCCTTTGTGGCATTGAAGATCACCGATGGCGTGCTGTCTGAAAGCACCGTGAAAGCGGTTCTGAAAACGGCTCAGCTATCCGGTGCGGACGCATGCGTGAACCTGGCGCAATGGCGCAAGCAGTTAGGCGATGAACCAGCCTATGAAAAACTGCGCAATAGGATTCGGCGCCTCTTGGCCATTCACCCCGCCTGACACGCCAGTCCCTGCCCATATTGCATCGTTCTTCGAAGCAGCGCAACTATTCTGCCGTGTCGGCTTCCCGAGCCATTAGCGCAAAGCGCCCAATTGCGCTGATACTCAAGCCAGCCCCGTTTCAGGCGATTGCTCAATTCGCGCGGCGCTATTGCTAAAAGGGCGATCCGTTCTAATTCCCTTGCTTTCGTCAATATAGTTTGTTTGCCATTGCAAAGACTTGTGCGTTGGATGATAATCCGGCCTCCAATAAATGTGTTAAATTTGTTTAATACCAATATTTTACAATTCAAGAAAACATGGAAGTTCAGAGTTGTCCAAGCAACGCTTGTAGCCGACCGTTCCAGGCGAACAGATTCACGATGGACCTGGACACGTCGATCCAGCCTGGACGAATCAGTTGTCCTCATTGCGGGATGACATATGCGGGACAGTCCGATGCTGTCTATCTCACACATGCGCTATCGGCGGAGCAGGAAGCGAAGTATTTCGCCGAGAAATCCGGATCTACCTCTAATTAATCTCAGGGGAAATTTTTTGCCTCTACGGAAGCACTAGCGCATGGGCAAATGTACGATTGGATCAGACAGTAATCCATCCCATTGCCTCTGGCCGTTTTGCGACGTTCGCAACTGCCTCAAAGCCGGTGGTAACGAACATTTCTCAGCGGGTGCTAATGACCCAGGTACGGTGGAAGCTTGGAGAAAAGCGATGGAAGCGGCTCTACAATACAAGAGGGTACGACCTGATATCGTTGCATTTACATCTTGTCAGCAGGCATCGCCGGCAATAGTGAGCACAACCTTGCCGCCAAAGCCATGAGCTGTGAAATCTTGCTGTATCGACCTTGATCAGCAAGCTGCGGCTATCTAGCGCAGGCGGCCGATATACGTCTTGTCGATATTCTCGGCATGGTCCGCGTGCGGGCCGCTGGCCGGATCAGCATCGAGCGGCGCCGGCGCGGAGACCGAAGCGGCCGGCGCGGTTTTGCGCCGTCTGTCGATCAGCGGCGGTTTCGGAGGCGCCATCACAAACAGTCCCTCCGGTCCGAAGTAGATCTCCTGCAACTTTGCGCAGACCTGGTGCAGATCTTCATTCTGCAACTGCGCGGCAAGGTCGAGCACATAGCGGCAGTAGCCCGGGTCGATGCGCATGTATTCGATGTCGGTCACCTTGCCGCTCTGCCGCCTGAGAATCACATGCATGCGGCCCATCAGTGCGAACGCCTGGTTTTCAAGCGCGGCCAGATGGGTATTGTTCATCACGCATGCTCCCCGTGCAGCTCGAGATCGATGCCTTCCACCTCCTGGTTGCGCGTGACGCGCAGGCCGACCAGCATGTTGATCAGCCCCAGGATCGCGGCGGTCATCGCCCCCGAGAACATGATGGTGACGATTACGCCGAGTGCCTGGACCGCCACGCTTCCATCCGCCCCGCCGATTGCCTTGACGGCGAATACTCCGGTCAACAGGGCGCCGACGATGCCGCCGACCGCGTGCACGCCGAACACATCGAGCGAATCATCGTAGCCCAGCATCGATTTGAGCGACGTTGCCGCCCAATAGCAGGCCAGACCGGCGACCGCGCCGATGACGATGGCGCCGTTGACACCCACGAGGCCCGACGCCGGCGTGATGGCGACCAGTCCCGATACCGCACCTGACACCAGCCCCAATACCGAGGGCTTTCCGCGCCGCATCCATTCCGCCGCCATCCATGCCAATGCCGCCACGGCGGTTGCCAGCTGGGTGACCAGCATCGCCATGCCGGCGCGCCCGTCTGCCGCGCCGGCCGAGCCGGCATTGAAGCCGAACCAGCCGACCCACAGCATGGAGGCGCCCGCCACCGTCAGCACCAGGTTGTGAGGCGGCATCGGTTCCTTGCCGAAGCCGGTGCGCGGGCCAATAATCATCGCCGCCACCAGCCCGGAGATGCCGGCATTGATATGGACCACGGTGCCGCCGGCGAAATCCAGCACGCCGCGGGATGTCAGCCAGCCACCCGGTTCCCATACCCAGTGGGCGACCGGCGTATAGACCAGCAGCGACCACAATGCAATGAACAGCATCAGCGCGGAGAATTTCATGCGCTCGGCGAACGCTCCGGTAACCAGCGCCGGGGTGATGATCGCAAAGGTCATCTGGAACATCATGAACACGCTTTCCGGGATGCTGGTCGCTGCATGATGCACCGTCACTTTGCCGGCCTCCTTGAGGAAGTCCATGCCGTGCAGCATGAAGCGGTCAAGACCGCCAAGATAGGGGGACCCCGGCGTGAAGGCAAGGCTGTAGCCGAGCACGACCCACAGCACCGTGACGATGCAGGTGGTCACCACGCTGTGGGCCATGGTTCCCAGCGCATTTTTCCTGCGCACCATGCCGGTGTAGAACAGCGCCAGCCCCGGAATGGTCATCAACAGCACCAGGGCGGTGGACGTCAGCATCCAGGCGGTATCTCCGGCGCTGATCTTGCCGGCGTCGATCAGGGTCGGCTGAGTGATGGGTATGGCCTGGGCCGGCGCAACCGCGGCAGGAGCAGCAGCGACAGCGGAAGCCGGCTCACCCGCCGGCGGCAGGATGGCCGTCAGCGTGGTGTCGGCCGGGGCTTGTGCGGCAGGTACGGCAACAGGCGGCGCAACGGACGCGGCTGCGCCGCTTGCCACAATATTGGTTGTCGGCGTGGCCTGCGGTCTGCTGCGCACCGACCGGTTCCGCGTAAAGCAGGACGGTCAGGGACGCCAGTGTAGCCAAGGTGGATATCGAACGCATCATCATGGGACCCCCCGTTTTTGATTAGTTGATGCACGGAAACTTGGCAGGCAAGTCTTGAAAGGTATGCCAACGCTTTTCTCAGGAACATGGTTTATGCCACACAACGATCAACGGGAAAGCCTGGATACTGACCAGCATGGCTGGCGGGACGAGCGAAAATGCGGCAGCGCGCGCACCAGCGCGGCGCCTAGTGCTGCTTGATGCTTCAATAAGAAAGAAGAGACGTCTAGGACGGGCTGGAGCGGTGCAGGAATATATTTAGTCGACTTACCCCACCAGACCAACCACATCCTCAGTTCGTGATGACATTTTGTTCACAAACTCTTAGTGTTTATAGATTTGTTACTTATATACAATATTTAATGCGAGAAATGTTGTTTCAATGCATTTTATTTTGTGCAAGCACGGATATGCCATAAATATGGCATATGATTTCCAGGCAGAAAGTGCAAGTTAATAGCCAGCGAAAAACGAACTTTTACCGGAGCAAGACATGAATTTA
>DASYKE010000021.1:0-46884 GCA_035995725.1 Burkholderiaceae bacterium
ATACTTCGGGATCGTTAGCCAGAATCAGAAAAGACATATCAGTTCTCCATTGGGTGGGTACTACAAGCAGTCACGCGTCGCGTTTCTGCAAATCCTTTAGCCTGGCCAGCACGCCCGCGACGATGCGGTCGCAACGTTCGCCGTCGAAAGAAAACACGTCCTCAAATGCAAAGTCGGTTTCGCGCGATAGCGCCTCGCGCAGCAGGCTTCGCGCCCGGAAGAACCGTGTGCGCACCGTGGCTTCTGGAATCCCAAGACAGGCTGCCGCCTCTTCAACCGTCATTTCTTCCACCGCGCGCAGCATGAACACGGTGCGAAATGCTTCAGGCAGCTGGTCGATTTTCTTTTCGAGCAGACGGCGCGTCTCGGCACGCAGCGCTGCGCGTTCGGGTTGTTCGGGTGTGGCTTCGCCCATATTCTCCTCTATAGCCTCGCTGTCCCATTTCGTCTCGCCGTCAAGCCGAATGATTTCGGCCCGACGGCTGCTCTTGCGTGACCGGGCGATCGCCTCGTTGACGACGATGCGGGTAAGCCATGTCGACAACTTGGCGTCACCGCGGAATTTATCCATGCCACGGTATGCAAGCAGATACGCTTCCTGGACCGTATCCTCGGCTTCGGCATCGTCCCTCAGGATGCTGCGCGCGGTGCGATAAAGGGTCTGGTTGTAGCGCCGCATCAGCAGCTCGAACGCTACATGGTCGCCGGCGGCGACCCGCCGGGCAATCTCGGCATCGGCCAGGCCCTTGCCGGCCGCTTTCTTGGCTACTGGATGCATGCGTTCCTCTGTTGCTTTATACGTTTGTACGACATTAGATGAAGGCGAAGCTCGCCGCGTTCCCGGAACGGGCAAATCGCATAAAAAGGCCGCGCCGGCAAGCTGACTTTATACTTGTTGGGCCGGAATGGCGCGTTATCACCCAAGATTGTCAAAGTGCGCGCTCTGAATGGGAGGCGTTTCGATCTTTGGCCTGTACTCTTGAATTGGTACGATAAAAGAATGGGGAGACTGTCATCGGGAGGCGGAGAATCGGCGGCTGCCGAAATCGGTGATAGTGAAATGGCCCTGAATCCGCCGATCAGGTGCCGGGTGAACGGGCTTTTCACAAGCGATTGCAACCGCGTTCAATCGAGCCGGGCCGGCCCCAGCGGAAGGCGTATATCGAAGTTCTAATAAAAGATACAGAGGCGAATGTCTGAACGAGCATCGGTTTTACCGGTGCATCATGCGCGGCAAATTATCGCTGCATGAAGGCGGGAATCCGTTCTGCAAGAATTCCCCACCCCGAAGGTCTTCGGACTAAATCAGCGAACGGGACAAACGGCTGCAGATACTCATTACTGGGGTTTAGAAACGGCACCTCGCAACGCTCCCGCGCGCGGAAGAACAAACCACAATACAAAGAAAACCGTGAAGACCGCCACTGCCAGCAGCGGGGCAAGGACATCGTCAACGATTATTTTTGCGATCAGGTATAAATCCAGGCAAATGCTCACGCATAGCGGCAACATGCTCCAGAGCATTAAGCGTGTAGAAAGGCGGATGAACGCCTCTGTAACCTGTTGCGGCCCGGTCTGCCGGTGATAAGCTGCCGGCGTCATAATGAGGGCAATGGCCACTGTGACCAGGACGATGGCAAGCAGGTGCAGCAGCCGCTCGTCAGGGCCAAGCACTTGGGAAAAGGCGGGATTGAAGACGGCAATCAATTGAAAGCCGAACAATGCCTGGATGCCAGGCAGCACCATGCGGCACTCGTCTAACAGAAACTCTGCGGCTCTGGTTAACGGCATATCTTCCCCAGGCATGGAACCGTCGCGTGCGTCGTTCTTCATAAGCTTTTCCAGTAAAAAGATTGCGATAATGAAGTCGATTAGTGTTCGATTAATATAACTGCATTATCAACGACTTGGTAACCGATGTGCAGCATTCTTGCATGTGTCGGTTAGCCTGTGCGTTGCACGGGCGATTGAAAGGGGCGCGATCTGACTACGCTATCGAGAATCAGTACCCTTTGCAGAGTGCCGGATTTCAGGTGAAAAGGGCAGAGATGCCAAGGCGCGGACTTGCAGGCATCGCAAGCCCGGTTAGAGCGCCACAATCAGTCAGCAGTGAATTGATGACTGTGCGGATAAACTTGCCCGGTAATCACAGTTTGCGGTGTATGGCAGGCTGCGCAAAATATCGGATGGCTGACGGCGCAACTTCACGTCTTGTGGCGGCACGCTGTTGAAATCCGGCGCCTCAAGCGAGTTCTTGGCCTTTTACTGCAAGAATACCAAAAGCCAAGCTTATGAACATTTCCTAGTGAGGCGTTTTTGCCGATGGAAAAAATAACTGCTGACCATCGACCTTGAATTCAGCAATTTTTTTCTGCCCTTCGTCCGAGGTAATCCAGTCGATGAGCTGCATCGCTCCCCGGTAATTGATGTCTTTGTATTTGGCGGGATTGACTGCAATGATGCCGTACGGATTGAACATTTTCGGATCGCCTTCGACGACAATCGCCAGCCCGGTCTTGGCCCGATAGGCGCCGTACGTCGCGCGGTCGGTCAAGGTATAGGCTTGCAATTCAGCCGCCATGTTCAGCACTTCGCCCATTCCCAGTCCGGCGGAAATATAAGCGCTGCCTGCCGGCCTGGTGCCGACTTCCTTCCAGTAAGTCCTTTCCATCTGGTCGGTGCCGGAATTATCCCCGCGCGAGATGAATTTTGCGCTGCTGTCCACGATTTTTTTCATCGCTCCGATCACATTCTTGCTGCCTTTTATGCCCGCCGGATCGTTGGCCGGACCGACGATGATGAAGTCGTTGTACATCACGTCGCGCCGGTTGATGCCATGGCCCTCGGCAATGAATTTATCTTCGGACGGGCGAGCATGCACCAGCGTCACATCAACGTCGCCATTCTTCGCCAACTCCAGCGCCTTGCCGGTGCCGACTGATATGACATGCACTTTAGTTTTTGTTTTGGCTTCAAATGCGGGCAACAGATATTGAAGCAAGCCCGAATTATCAGTGCTGGTCGTGGTCGACAGCTTGATTACCTGCTGCGCGAACGCCGGCACGGCTGCGAGCAGCAGACTTAATACCGCCAGGTTCTTTTTAATGTTGAGCATACTGCGATCCTGTCTTTAGTGCCGTAACGAGGTTGTTAAGTGATATGGATATGCCGTCACCGCTTCGGCTTATCAAAATATCGATATGCTATGGTACGCATCATTTCTGATCCTTCCAATATGAACAGGTTTGCATATGCTGCATATCAAACTCGATTACACCTTCACTTCGACTCCAAACGCGAAACATCAACTGGACAACCCGTTGTTTGACATGCTGTCTGCGATCCATCGAACCGGGTCCGTGGCCCAGACGGCGCAGTACCTGGGGCTGTCTTATCGCCATGTCTGGGGGTCGCTCAAGCGATGGGAAGACGCTCTCGGTTCGAAACTGATTCTGTGGGAGCGCGGCAAGCGCGCACGTTTGTCGGGTTTCGGCGAAAAGCTGCTGTTTGCGGAACAGCGGGCCAAAGCCCGGGTACTGCCCCAGATCGAAAATCTGGTCGCAGAAATGGAACGCGAATTTGCGCTCGCATTCGATCCGAACGCGCACGTGCTGTCATTGTTTGCCAGTCATGATCTGGCGCTGCCGCGTCTAAAGGATTTCATGGCGCACGAAGCCAAGCTTCATCTGGATTTGCAATTTCGCGGAAGCATGGCATGCGTCGCGGCGTTATCGCGCGGTGAATGCATGCTGGCGGGGTTTCATGTGAGCGAAGATCGCGCTCCCGGTACGCTGACCCAGAAAACCTTCAAGAGGCTGCTGAAACCCGGCAAACACAAATTAATCAACTTTCTGAGCCGGCAGCAGGGATTGATCGTAGGCGCCGGCAATCCGAAGGAAATCACGAGTCTGCATGATCTGAAACGGTCCGGCATTCGTTTTGTCAACCGCGAGCCGGGGTCCGGTACGCGGCTTGAAATCGAACAGCTGCTGGCTCGCGAAAACATCGCATCCGCCGCCATCAACGGTTACGGTTTCGTTGAAACCACTCACCTGGCCGTGGCCGCTGCCGTCGCGTCCGGTCAGGCCGATGTCGGTTTCGGCATCAGTGCCGCAGCGGCGCAGTTCGGGCTGGACTTCATTCCCCTGTTGCGCGAGCAGTATTATCTTGCCTGCCTCAAGGAGACGCTGAATGAACCGGCCATCATCAAATTGCGGGAGTTGCTCAAGAATAACCGCTGGCAAGGCATCATCAAAAACTTGCCGGGCTACGACACGGCATCCGCTGGCGACGTGATTTCACTTCGGCATGCAATGCCGTGGTACTCGTTCAAAACCGACAAATGACTATCGGCTGGGGCAGGGCAGATTCACCGCCGTTACGGACGCTCGGCCGATGCCTGCGGCATTCGGCAAACAGGATTTTCCCGAACCGCAATACGTAATATTTTTGATACATCTTGTAACGTTCGTTACCATATTCGACTAGTTGCTCATGGTGGCCTGGTGTGTAATGAAAGCATCATCACAGGAGAAACATCATGAAAAAGTACCTCGCCATTGCAGCCGGACTCATCGGTGGCGCTGTGTTGTTGCTGGTTGCAGCTCCTGCGATGGCACGCGTCAATGTGGATATCAATGTCGGTTTGCCCGGCATCTACATGGAACCGGAGCCGGTGTATGTGCAGCCGCGACCTGTATATGTGCAGCCGGAACCCGTGTATGTGCAGCCGGAGCCAGTGTATGCGTATCCGCCCCCTGTTTACGTACAGCCTCGACCGATATACGTGCAGCCGCGCCCCGTTTACGTATATCCGCATCCTTACTATCTCCGCAGAGAACGTGAAAATCACTGGCGTGAGCATGAGCTTCGTGCACGCTATTGGCAGGAGAGGCGTGCAGAACAGGGAAACTACCTGCGTGACCGGCCGATCGAACGCGTCCAGGGGCGCAGAAACGGCGACGATAATCGGTATGGCCGGGACGACGGTAGGTACAGGCGTTGAATTGTGATCTCCGCGAACCCTTGTGCATGGAGGTTATTATTGGTTCTTATCCGGATTGGCGACAGGATGGAAATAGAATCGGGCCGATTCCCACGGCCGGCAGTTAGGTAGTTAGCTTACCTGCGCTTATTTACGGGCGCTGTCCGCATGGAGCCGGCTCAACGGAATCGAAAGCTATCTTGAAAATTGTTTTTAGCGGTAAATGCGGGTACCGCCGAGCCACCTGGTAAGTGGTGGTGAGCATCGCGCCGCGTGTCTGGTTCGCGATGTCATCTGCGCAAAGCTCCCTTGCATTGCTCTTCGAAGCTACCAGCCTGGCTCCCTGTAAAAAGGAGATGCAAGCTCCGATACGAACCGTACTGTCGCTTTTGTGCACGGGCCATTCGCATTGATCTATCCATTCCTGTCCATTTTCCGCCGTTACACCCATGAATCGTTCCGGCATGTCATGCGGCGGCGCCGGCATTTCGGGTCCTGCCGATGCTTTGGGAACGTTTTGCGCCACTACAATATTTGCCATGGCAATCGCGATCAGCAGTACCACTAAGAACTTCATTTGGCGCTCCCTATAAGCAGCTGATCGCTGACCTTCGCCGCACACCTTGGCAGGTCCTTGGCAAAAAGGGCAAATTATTTTTGCCGCTACTTTACCGTTTCAGAAAAAATGGTATTCCGGTACGTCCGACGTCAGGCATTCAAATTAATATATTGCGATTTCAACATATTTTTGGGGTAAATTACATGACACAGCGCAATGTATTGCCATGCCATATTGCTGATGCATGCGACAGGTTGGTAATAATTAACGGTGAATGATATTGCAGGTATACAACGCCGACTTTTCCTAAATGCATGCTTGTCATCAAGAATTTTTTGATTTGAACAAGTACGCTTGCAGAAATCTTGGTTGCAGGATTAGGCATAGCAGTTAAACGAGAGTTTAATGTTGCCAGGAAAGGCGCTGCTGATTGTTATCGTGCCTTTCATTGCTTTCGGCTTTTGCTGCGAGATTGTAGAATCGCAATTAATTGTCTATACCCAATAATCGGAGCCCTCATGCGCGAAATAGCATCATTGGCAGAACTTAAAAAATTGGTCGGTCAGGAAGTGGCCGTGTCGGACTGGGTTGAGATCAGTCAGGACCGCATCAATCTTTTTGCCGACGCCACCGGCGATCATCAATGGATTCATGTCGATGCGGAAAGAAGCCGGAGGGAATCGCCGTTTGGTGGTACCGTGGCACATGGTTTTTTAACCTTGTCGCTGGTGCCGATGCTGATCGAAAAATCAATCGTGATGTCGGACGTCAGGATGGGTGTCAACTATGGATTGAACAAGGTGCGCTTTCCCGCTCCGGTACCGGCCGGAAGCCGATTGCGCGGTCGGATGACCTTATTGTCGGTCGAGGACATCGCCGGCGGCGCGCAAGTGACGTGGCAAGTCACGATGGAACGCGAAGGCGGTGACAAGCCGGTCTGTGTTGCCGAGTCCGTTTCGCGGCGCTATACCTAGTCACGACATTTACATCGTTCCCCGGTCTTTTGCAGCGAGGGGAACGAAGCCGGCTTTTGCTCTATCGCCTGGCGTACTGAGTGGCGCCGAACAGAGCTTCCTTCGCCTTGTCGTCAACCAGCGGCTTGCGCAAATTTGCCAGTACTTCGACTCCACGCCTGACTGCCGGCCGTTCGCTGATTTCATCGAACCAGCGCTTGGCGTGCGGAAAATCGTCCATGTCAATGCCCTGATTTTTCCACGAGCGTGTCCACGGAAACGTCGCGATATCGGCGATCGTGTAGTCATTTCCCGCCAGATATGCAGTTTTGGACAGTTGCTTGTCCAGCACTCCATACAGCCGTTTGGCTTCATTGGTATAACGGTTGATTGCATACTCTATCTTTTCCGGCGCGTAGATGCGGAAATGGTGCGCCTGGCCGAGCATGGGGCCGATGCCGCCCATCTGGAACATCAGCCATTGCAAGGTCGTGAATTTTTCACGGTCGGTGGTGCCGAGAAACCTGCCGGTCTTGCTGGCAAGATAAATCAGGATGGCGCCGGATTCGAACAGCGACATCGGCTTGCCGTCCGGTCCATCGGCATCGACAATCGCGGGAATCTTGTTATTCGGTGAAATTGCCAGGAAGTCCGGCTTGAACTGATCGCCGGCGCCGATATCGATGTGGTGTACCCGGTAGGGCAGGCCACATTCTTCCAGCATGATATGAACCTTGTGTCCGTTAGGTGTTGCAGTGGAGTAGACGTCGATCATTTTTTCCTCTTATGGGTCGCTTTGCGGCCGCAGGCCGAAAAATCTCAAATTCTGCATGATTATGCAGAATTTCACGATTCTTCGCAGCGCCCGTCTTTGTCGCAGCACGATGCATAAATGATTCGAGGTGCAGGCGGTTCGCCGGCCTACGAACGCGTAACCTGCGGCTCCGGCTCTTGTCCCGGCGGCGGCATATGCCTGGCCAGTTCCAGCTTGGCGATCGCATTGCGGTGCACCTCATCCGGCCCGTCCGCAAAGCGGAGCGTGCGGTTGCCGGCCCACATGTAGGCGAGCGGGAAGTCGTCCGATACGCCCGCCGCGCCGTGTGCCTGGATCGACCAATCGAGCACCTGTTGCGCCACGTTTGGCGCCAATACCTTGATCATCGCGATTTCCGCTCTCGCATGCTTGTTGCCGACGGTATCCATCATATAGGCGGTTTTAAGCGTCAATAAACGTGCGGTATCGATCCGTATCCGCGATTCGGCGATGCGTTCACGCCACACGCCTTGCTCGGAAATCCTCCGGCCGAATGCGACGCGCTGGTTCAGGCGCTGGCACATCAGTTCCAGCGCACGTTCGGCTACCCCGATGGCGCGCATGCAATGATGAATGCGGCCCGGTCCCAGGCGTCCCTGCGCAATCTCGAAACCGCGGCCTTCGCCGAGCAGCATATTCGAGGCCGGCACACGCACGTTTTCGTAGGTAATTTCGCAATGGCCGTGCGGCGCATCGTCGTAACCGAACACCGATAACGGGCGTTTGATGGTGACGCCCCTGGCATCGGCCGGCACCAGGATCATCGACTGCTGCGAATGGCGTGCGGCTTGGGGATCGGTCTTGCCCATCAGGATAAAAATCCTGCAGCGCGGATCGCCGGCGCCGGAAATCCACCATTTATGGCCGTTGATCACATACTCGTCGCCATCACGTTCGATGCGGGTAGCGATATTGGTGGCATCCGACGAGGCGACCGCCGGTTCGGTCATGGCGAACGCGGAGCGGATCTCACCGCGCAGCAACGGTTCCAGCCACTGGCGCTTGTGCTGTTCCGAACCGTAGCGTTCGATGGTTTCCATATTGCCGGTATCGGGTGCCGAGCAGTTGAATACTTCCGGCGCCCAGCCGACGCGCCCCATGATTTCGCATAGCGGCGCGTAATCGAGATTGGATAAGCCTTCCGGCGCGCGCGCCGATTTCGGCAGGAACAGATTCCACAAACCTTGCTGCCGCGCTTTCGGTTTCAATTCTTCGATGATGGAGGTCGGCAGCCAGCGATTGCCTTTTTCCCGACCATTGCGGTCGACTTCCTGCTTGTATGCTTTCTCGTTCGGATAGATGTGCTCGTCCATGAAACTGAGGAGTTTTCCTTGCAGGATTTTGCAGCGCTCCGAGTACTCGAATTCCATGATGTCTTCCCGATTAAAGCAGAGTATTAAATTTTTTCGCCCGATGCGTAACGCCAACCCATTTCCGCCATCGGTCTTGCCGATTGGCCCGATTTCAGCGCTTGCTCGCTCGATGCAGTGCCATCCACATACCGCTTCATGATGCCCTGCAAAATTCCGGCCATGCGGAACATGTTATAGGCCAGATAGAAGCTGAAATCTTCCCTGCGAATCGTCTTGCCGGTGCGCTCGCAGTATTTAGCGATATATTCGTCTTCGGTCGGAATGCCGAGCGCCTTGTGGTCGAGCCCGCCGGTGCCGCGGAAGCGCCCGGGCGGGATATGCCAACTCATGCAGTGATAGGAAAAATCGGCCAGCGGGTGGCCCAGCGTCGACAGTTCCCAGTCCAGGACCGCAAGAATACGCGGCTCGTCCGGATGAAATATCATGTTGTCCAGCCGGTAATCGCCATGCACGATACCGGTTTCGTCGCCCGCCGGAATATTATTCGGCAACCATTCGATCAGCTTATCCATTGCATCGATTTTTTCCGTTTCGGATGCCTTGTATTGCCTGGTCCAGCGATCGATCTGGCGTGTGAAATAGTTACCCGGCTTGCCGTAGTCGGCCAGGCCGATTGCCGCATAGTCGGTCGTGTGCAATTGCGCGATGACCCGGTTCATCTCGTCGTAATGCGCGGCGCGTTCGGCAATGCTCATGCCCGGCAGAGACTGATCCCACAATACGCGACCCTCGACGAATTCCATCACGTAAAACGCGCGACCGATCACCGATTCATCGATGCATAGCGCGTATTGCCGGGCAGCGGGGAAACCGGATTTATTCAGCGCATCCATTACCCGGAATTCCCGGTCTATCGCATGAGCGGACGGCAGCAGCTTGGCCGCAGGTCCCGGCTTGGTGCGCAATACATAGCATTGCCCATTTGCCGTCAATTTGAAGGTTGGATTGGATTGGCCGCCTTTGAACTGCTCGATCGTCAATGCCCCGGAGAATCCATCGACATGCCGGCCCATGTATTCCTGCAATGCACCCAGGTCGAATTTCTGGCGTTCGGAAACAGGCTTGGTGCCCATGAATTCTTCGTACATCTCGTCTCCTGCTGAAAGGGCGGCGGGTTTCGTTATCGATTCATTTTGCAGAGGGAGGTTTTACACTCATGGAAAATGAATTAAAAATTAAAGGCCCCGGAATTTTTTATATTGCTCGAGCAATGTTTCCATCGTCGTATCGCGCGATTCGCTTTGCAATGGCGACATCGGCGAATAATTCATGATACGTACAACCCAGTCGGCTGGGGCTTCACCGACATCCAGTGCATTGATGCAACCCGCTGTTTGCGCCAGATTGCCTAAAAACAATCGCTGGCCTGTCAGCGCAAAAGACAGGATCGCCCGATTCACTCCGCCATGCAACACCAGTAAAACGGTATCCCATGACCGGTCGGCGCGCAACCGGTCGATAGCTGGATGGATGCGATCCATCAACTGGCCGATTGTCTCCCCGCCGAGGAATCGCCTGTGTTCCGGTACCATCCCTTCGAATGCGCCTGTGAAAGCCTCTTTCAAATCGCTGTCGGCAATGGCAGTGAGTTTACCTCCCTTGAGCTCTGCCAGTTCCGGCCAATGCTCGAGCACGATCTGCTGGCCTGTTTCAGCCAGCACGCAGGCGGCCGTTTCAATCGTGCGAGGCAATCCGGAGACGATCACACGGTCGAACCGGATATTTTCGCGTGCGAACATTTTGCCGGCAGCCGCCGCTTGCGCACAGCCTTGCTCGTTCAGCGGGACCGAGTCCGGGAAATACGGTTTGCCCGCGGCGTCGAAATAAGTCACGCTGCCATGCCGCATCAGATAAATGCGGCGCCTTGTACGTGCAGTCATTTGTAATGAGGCTTTCTTTTTTCCAGGAAAGCGCTGATGCCTTCTTGCGCATCGCGATGATGCAGGCTTTCGACGAAGTTTTGCTTTTCCTCTTCAAAATGCTGCGCCAGCGAATTCCCTTGTGCGGCGTGCACCAATGATTTGATGTGTTCGACCGCGTTGGGCGATAGCGCAGCCAGTTCGTCGGCCCAGGCCAATGCCGCATCCAGTGCCGAGCCGTCCGGGACAAGCCTGTTGACGAGGCCCAGTTCATGCAGCCTTGGCGCCAGTACCGGTTTTCCTTCGATCAGGATTTCAGTCGCCAATTGGCGCGGCAACGCTTGCGCCAGGAACCATGAACCGCCGCCGTCCGGCGTCAGGCCGACCTTGACATACGCCATGACGAACCTGGCCGATGAGCCTGCCACGATCATGTCGCAGGCCAGGGCAAGTGAAAAGCCGGCGCCGGCTGCCGCGCCCTCGACCGCCGCGATCACGGGTTTCGGGCAATCCCGGATGGCTTCAATCCAGCCATGCAGATTGTCGATCGAACCGGCTTGCTCGGCCTTGTCCTTGGCGCGATTTTCGAGCAGGCGATTCAGGTTGCCGCCGGCGCAGAAGAAGTTGTCGGCACCGGTCAGGATCACGGCGCGGATGGAATCATCGCGCTCGGCGGTCGACAGGGTTTCGATTGCGGCGGCGTACATGTCGGGGTGCAGCGTATTCTTTGCGCCGGGGTTGGACAGCGTTAAAATCAGCGTGGCATCACGGCGGGAGGCTTGGAGTTCGGCGGACATGGGCGGTCGTGAGTTAATAGGAATTGGCAAGGATACTATGCCGGGTCTCATTGTTTGAAAAACCGGCGCTGCTACATCGCGGTAAATTGCCGGTTTGGCGATATGCGCTGCAATGTTCTCATATTTGCGCCGCCTCGGTTGCAGGGGATAAGACGGGCTGCCAACCGGCATCGGATGCATGGCGATGGAGAAAAATGACGGTACAAGTTATATTGACGAGCTCGCGGCAAAGTATTTTTACATCAGTTGTTCCGAATGAGCCTGCCGTCAAGGAACTACTGCGATAATC
This sequence comes from Burkholderiaceae bacterium, assembly GCA_035995725.1. Lineage (GTDB taxonomy): Bacteria > Pseudomonadota > Gammaproteobacteria > Burkholderiales > Burkholderiaceae_D > JAQGLW01. The sequence continues at coordinate 11,629 of DASYKE010000021.1, forward strand.
CGGCGGATTTTTATCAATCGATAAAGGACATAGAGTGCTTAAATTATGTGGTTTCGCCACTAGCAATTATTACAACAAGGTCAAGCTTGCGTTGCTTGAAAAAGGGATCGAATTTGAAGAAAAACTGGTGTGGGCTGATCGTTCGCCCGCATTGCTGGAAAATTCTCCGCTCGGAAAAATTCCTTACTTTGAAACGGAGCAGGGAGTGGTGTGCGAATCCCAGCCAATGCTGGAATATATCGAAGCCACATATCCGAAAAAGCCTTTGTTGCCGGCCGACCCGTTTGCCGCGGCAAAGGTAAGGGAATTGATCGTATTCATGGAATTGCATCTTGAGCTGATAGCGCGCGAGCTGTATCCGCAGGCATTTTCCGGCGGCACGGCATCGGATGAAGTGAAAGCGCGCGCACAGAAATTATTGACGCGCAATGCCAAGGGATTTGCGAAACTGGCGAAATTTGCGCCGTATGTCGCCGGTGCAGAATTCACAATGGCCGATTGTGCGGCAGTGGCGCATCTGCCGCTGGTATCGATGGCTACCAAGATCATCTACGGCGAGGACGTGCTGGCCGATTTGCCGGTGCGCGATTACACCAAGTTTCTTGGCGAGCGGTCAACGGTTCAGAAAGTCACCGCCGATCGCAAGGCGAACCAGGAACTGGCGAAAGCCCGGCACAAGTGACAAATCACAGGATGTCGGGGCGGGCATGCCGCACCGACATCGCCAGAAGCAATGGCGGTTTCACCATATGGGACGGAAGGATTGGCGATCGATTTTTTTAAATCGTCGCCAGCCGATCGAGCGCCAACTGCAGGGTTGAATCCTTTTTCGCGAAACAGAAGCGCACGATGCCGGATTCCCGCGGACGGTGATAAAACGCAGAAACCGGAATGGCTGCCACGCCGATTTCTGTCGTCAGCCATTTGGCAAAATCCGCTTCGGAAATATCCGAAATCGCGGAATAGTCGACGCACTGAAAATAAGTGCCATCCGACGGCAGCAGCCTGAAGCGCGTTTTTTGAAGCCCGTCGCGGAACAGGTCGCGCTTGTGCTGGTAAAACGCCGGAAGCTCCAGATATGGTGCAGGATTGGCCATGAAAGCGGCAAGGCCATGCTGTACCGGCGTATTGACGGTAAATACGTTGAACTGATGGACCTTGCGGAACTCAGCCGTCAGATATGCCGGTGCCGCGACATAGCCGATTTTCCATCCGGTCACGTGGTAGGTCTTGCCGAAGCTGGAGACGACGAACGAGCGCGCCGCGAGTTCCGGGTGACGGCACACCGATTCATGCCGTGCCTGATCGTATACCATGTGCTCGTAGACTTCATCCGACAGGACCAGTATCTTGGTGTGGCGTACGATGTCTGCCAGCGCCTGCATGTCGGTTGCGCGCAATACCGAGCCGGTCGGGTTGTGCGGAGAATTGATCATGATCAGCCGGGTCTTCTTCGTCACCGCGCCCGCCACCTTCGACCATGGCACGCTATAGCCTTGCGGGCTGATCTCCATTTGCACAAACACCGGTATGCCGCCGGCCAGTTCGATCGCCGGTACATAACTGTCGTAGGCCGGTTCGATCACGATGACCTCGTCGCCTGGATGGACGCTGCACAGGATAGCTGTCAGCAGCCCTTGGGTGGCGCCGGCCGTTACGGTGATTTCCGTTACGGGATCGTATGCATGGCCGTATATCGTTTCGATTTTTCGGGCGATCGCGTCACGCAGCGACGGGATGCCGGTCATCGGTGGATACTGGTTCAATCCGCCTTTCATCGCGGTAGCGACAGCGTCGACCAGTGACGGATCGCAGTCGAAGTCCGGGAAACCCTGGCCGAGATTCACCGCGCCTTTTTCAGCCGCCATCGCCGACATCACGGTGAAAATCGTGGTGCCGACCTGGGGTAGCTTGGATGCGAGCTTGATGACATTGACGTCGGATGGAAACAAGGCGGGGTTCAGCGGATTGACAGAGGTGCTCATGGGATCGGAAGGTTGGCGTCTAAAACGCCATTTTATCGTTTTGCGCGGGTTTCGAGGCAAGTGGTTATGCAAATCGCCGGTTCGGTAATACCGACGCTAAGCAGATGATTCGCTATAAAGCGCCCATGCTTCCGGTGGCATGATGATGAACAGGCCTGCTTTCGCGGTTTTTTTAGCCAGCTTTAATAAGGCCTTGTCCTTGGTGATCAGTGCCTGGGCGTTTGCATCGCGCGCCAGTTCCAGGAATTTCTGGTCGTCCGGATCGCTGCAGAGCGGCAGCCGTGTATCGGTACGGGGTACCGTTGCATCGAGACGGGTAATCAGCGAATCGAATTCTGCGGCCACCCTTACCCTCGATTCGCCGGTCAGCGCCAGGTGCGGATAATCCAGCACGATCAGCCATTCCATGCGACAGTCATCCCGGGTTACCGCTTCCACCGCGCCTTCTTTGAGCGCTGCAAGCAGGCTGTTCCAGCGCGCATCGCGGAAAACGAATAAGTCGAGGCAAACGTTGGTGTCGAGGACGAGCCGCTTCGGTGTCATTATGAAAATTTTTCTTCGGATGCTGAAATGCAGATTGTCTTATCGCCTGCCAAAACGCCGGATTACGATATGCCTGCGACCATCGATCTTCATAACTATCCGGATTTCGTTAAACGGTCCGCCGAACTGCTCGATACGTTGAAAAGCTGATCCAGGCGCGCCCGAAGTCTGCGCGTTATGCGTCGATGAAAGGCATTACACAGCCAGGAAAAATAAAAAATTGACGGCGAAGGCTATGGTGCGAAGGCTATGGTTTGACCAGATTGATTTGACCGAGCGCCATTGAATATTTCGGCAAAGAGTAGCGGGCTGAATGGCGCCGGGATCGGTTTAATGTCTTTTATTTGTACTTACCAGATATTTGTACTTACCAGATTTTCCACCACGGGTCATCCTTCTTGCGGCTGCCTTTCAGCAAATCGCTATTCGGAAAAGTCTTTTTGAATACGCGCTCCGCGTCGTCGCGCAAGTCGGTCAGGCCCAGCGCATCATAGGAGCGCACCATGATAAGTAGTGCATCTTCAATTGCGGGCGCGTCGCGATAATCCTTGACGGCAGCTTGAGCCCGATTGGCCGCGGCCAGGTAGGCGCCGCGCCGATAATAGTAGTTGGCGACGTGGACATCGTATTGCGCCATTGCATTAATCAGATAATGCAGGCGTTCACTGGAATCCTTGGCGTAAATACTGTTCGGAAACCGCTCGACCAGCTGTTTGAATGCGTCGAACGCTTCGCGCGCCGCTTTGGGATCGCGCTCGCTCGGATCCTGCCGGGATATGAAGTCAAACATGCTCAGCCTGTCGTTGAAGTTGATCAGGCCGCGCAGGTAGTACATATAATCGACGTTCGGGTGATTCGGGTGCAGCTTGATGAAGCGCTCCACCGCGGCCAATGCCTGCGGCTGGTCGCCCTGGCGATAATGCGCATAAGCGATTTCCATCTGCGCTTGTTGCGCATAAGTGCCGAATGGATAGCGGGATTCCAGCTTTTCGAAATACTGGATCGCTTTATCGTAATTCCCGCCCGATAATTCGTCGCGGGCCTCCGCGTATAATCTGGAAGCCGACCATGTTTTGGTTTCATCAACAGGATCGCTTCCCAGTATGCCGCAGGCCGACAGTGACAATGCAAATGCGAGAGCAGCCAATTTCAATGATTTTTTTTGCATGAACTTTGCAAGAATACGTCTGGACAATAAACGATTATAGCCGATGGAATTTATTATCATGGCAACTGAAACGACAATTCCGGCTAAAATCCTGCCTGAAATCGGCATTGACGACGTGGACGACGGCGATAGCATGTTGCCGGACATCGTTCCGATACTGCTGAAACTGACGCCGGATGCCTGTGGCTTGCGCCTGGATAAGGTGCTTGCGACGCTTGTTCCGCAATACTCCCGCAGCCGCTTGCAGCAATGGATCGAATCGGGCCGAGTCACGGTGGACGGCGAGGCCGCACGCACGAAGATGACTGTTTTCGGCGATGAAAATGTCGTGATCCTGCCGCAGGCAGCACCGGAAGAACAGGCTTTCAGGCCGGAACCGATGACGCTGGCCATTGCGTACGAAGATGCCTCTATTGCCGTCATCGACAAGCCGGCCGGCCTGGTCGTGCATCCCGCCGCAGGCAACTGGTCGGGTACTTTACTGAACGGACTGCTGCATTACATTCCGGCAATCGCCGGCGTGCCGCGTGCCGGGATCGTGCACCGGCTGGACAAGGAAACCAGCGGTTTGATGGTCGTCGCGAAAACGCTGGAGGCGCACACGGACCTGGTGCGCCAGTTGCAGGCACGCAGCGTCAAGCGCGAGTATCTGGCATTGGTCTGGGGTACGCCCCGGATCGGCGGCAAGGTGGATGCCGCGATGGGACGGCATCCGCGCGACCGGATCAAGATGGCGGTACTGGAAAACGCGACGGCAAAACCTGCGGTCACGCATTTTCAGCGGATCGCTACCGGTTCGCTGGACGGCCGTCCGGTAAGCCTGATGCGCTGCCAGCTGGAAACAGGACGGACTCACCAAATCCGTGTGCATATGCAGTCGATCGGCTTTCCGCTGGTGGGCGACACTGTATATGGAAAGCCGCACCTGGCTTCGGCCTTCGCGCGCCAGGCCTTGCACGCCCATCGGCTGGGATTGATCCATCCGGTTTCGGGCGAATCCTGCGAATGGATTGCGCCCTTGCCGGAAGACTTTACCGGATTGATTGCGCGTGCCGGTATCGCCGAGCCCGCATGACGCCTATTTTGAATTTATGGACATAATTATCCCCGACTGGACCGGTGCGCCTGCCGGTATCGGCGCAATGACGACGTTGCGCCGGGGAGGGGTAAGTCATGCCCCATACGACGACGGATCCGGCGCCGGCGGCCTCAACCTGGGCGCCCATGTGGGAGACCTGCCGCAGCACGTCGAGCAAAACCGCTTGCTGGTGCAGGCCTTGCTGCCGGCGCGGCCGGCTTGGCTGTCGCAGATTCATGGTACGACCGTGGTAGATGCGGCCGGCGCCATGGATACTCCACAGGCCGATGCCAGCATTGCCACCCGGCGCGGCGCGGTTTGCGCGATTCAGACTGCCGATTGCCTGCCGGTGTTGTTCTGCGATACGGCCGGCACGATAGTCGGTGCCGCGCACGCGGGCTGGCGCGGTCTGGCCGGCGGTGTGCTGCAAAATACGATTGCCGGCATGCGCGATGCCGGCGCGGACGAGATTCTCGCGTGGCTGGGCCCAGCGATCGGACCGCAACGATTCGAAGTCGGGGAAGATGTGTTGAACGCATTTGCCGCTGTTGATGTCAAGACCGGAGCGGCATTCGCACCGGTTGCAGGCCGACCCGGGAAATATCTGGCCGACATCTATCGGCTGGCAAGAATGATGCTGGCCAAAGTTGACGTACAGCGGGTTTACGGCGGGGGGCTGTGCACGATGACCGATGACCGCCGGTTTTATTCCTATCGTCGCGACAAAGTCACGGGACGGATGGCATCGTTGATCTGGATCAAATGATTCTGCAGGTTTTTCGGCGAATATTCTGTGCGTCAAACTTCGGGCTTATCCGCAGATTCGGATCGGGATTGCGCGCCGCGTGTTTCCGACTCTTTTCGCCGCTGTTCCGCCGCTGCACGGTGATGCCTGCGTCGGCGGCCTCCCGTTAGGTATAGAATAATCGTCAACGGTACCACTCCATACATGAGGAACGTCATGATGCCGGCAACGACCGATTGCTCGGTAATTGACATCATCAGCACCACATAGATCCACCCTATGGCGACAATATGCATGAGGATTTGACTCGCTGTTAATTCCTAACGATACGCCAAAAAGGAGATGCAAGCATGAAGACGTCTATTCCAGAAACCATGTCTCCCGCCTGGATGTCGCAATTTTCAGACCCGAAGACCTGGCAATCCTGGTTTCAGCAGCAAACGCAGCAAAGGGCCGGGAATTCCAATGGCGCCAAATCATCAGGCGATTTGGCGGTGACGCTGGATCCTGCAATGGTCAGCCGGCTGCAAAGTGACTACATGCAGCAGTTTTCTGCGCTATGGCAGGATTTGCTGGCTTCCAAGGTGCCTGACATAGCCGACAAGCGCTTTGCGTCGCCGGCATGGCAATCGAATGCGCTTCACGCATTCAATGCTTCGGCATACTTGCTCAATGCGCGATTTTTAGTGTCGATGGCGGATGCGGTGCAGGCGCCTGCCAAAGTGAAGCAAAAAATACGTTTCGCCTTGCAACAGACGGTCGATGCGATGTCGCCGGCCAATTTCCTGGTCACCAATCCGGAAGCGCAGCAAAAACTCATCGAGACCAAAGGTGAAAGCCTGGCAAAGGGCGTCGTCAATATGCTGATCGACATGAAAAAAGGCCGTATTTCCCACACCGACGAATCTTCCTTCGAAGTCGGCCGCAATGTCGCAACGACGGAAGGCGCGGTGATTTTTGAAAATGAGATATTCCAGCTCATTCAATACAGACCGCTGACGGAGACTGTCTACGAGCGCCCGCTGTTGCTGGTACCTCCCTGCATCAACAAGTTCTACATCCTGGATTTGCAACCGGGTAACTCGCTGGTCCGTTATTCGATAGAACAGGGACATAGCGTATTTCTGATCTCGTGGCGCAATGCCGATGAATCGATGACCGCTGTCACCTGGGACGACTATATCGAGGATGGAGCGATCAAGGCGATCAAGGCCGTGCAGGAAATTTCCGGACAAGAACAGATCAATGCGCTCGGTTTCTGCGTCGGCGGTACCATCCTTTCCACCGCGCTGGCCTTGTTGTTTGCACGCAAAGAGAAGCCGGTTGCCAGCCTGACGCTGCTGACAGCGCTACTTGATTACTCCGACCCCGGCGTCATTGACGTATATATCGACGAGGCTCAGGTGGGACGGCGCGAACAAGAGATCGGGCATCGGGGATTGATGCCGGGACGCGACTTTGCCGCCGCGTTTTCCAGCTTGCGCCCCAACGACCTGGTATGGAATTACGTGGAATCGAATTACCTGAAAGGCGAAGAGCCGCCGCCTTTCGATCTGCTGTACTGGAATGCGGACAGCACCAATCTACCCGGCCCGATGTTTTGCTGGTATCTGCGCAACATGTATCTGGAAAATCATCTGACGGAGCCGGGCAGGCTTACCGTCACGGGCGAACCGGTCGATCTCCGCAAGATCAATGCGCCGACCTTCATGTATGCGTCGCGTGAAGACCATATCGTGCCGTGGACCGGCGCCTATGCGTCGACCGCCTTGCTCAACCCAAAAAAACCGGACCAGAACCGTTTCGTGCTCGGTGCGTCGGGCCATATCGCCGGTGTCATCAATCCTCCCGCGAAGAAAAAACGCAGCTATTGGACCAACGAAAACATCGGCGCCGACGCGAATGCGTGGTTCGCTGCGGCGACCGAGCATCCGGGTAGCTGGTGGCCGGAATGGGAAGCTTTCCTGGCGCAACACGCCGGCGAAAAAGTGGGGGCGCCGCGCAAATACGGAAGCGCAAAATTCAAACCGATCGAGCCGGCGCCCGGGCGTTACGTCAAGGTGAAGGCCGGTTGATCCTGGCCGGTTGATCCTGGCGGGCCGCAAACGGCCGCGCTCGCACTGATTGATTGGGAAGTCCGGGAGCCGTGGACGGTTTGCTCTCTTGCGTCGCAATGGGCGTTTAAAAAGGGCTTAATAATTGTGTAAACCCTTGTTTTCTCGCACTATAATGAAATATAGTCGATTAAAACCCGCATTCACTTCCTTGCAAATCAATAGAAACGCGTTGCGACGCAATAAATGGAATTCCCGATGAACAGTGTAAAAAAGCCGTCCGAACGCTTGATCAAGAAGTATCCGAATCGCCGTCTGTACGATACCCAGACGAGTTCTTACATTACGCTCACCGATGTGAAGCAACTGGTGCTCAACAGCGAAGAATTTACGGTGGTCGATGCCAAGAGCGAAGAAGATCTGACGCGCAGCATTTTGCTGCAGATTATTCTGGAAGAAGAGGCGAACGGCTCGCCGATGTTTTCCAGCGGCGCCTTGTCGCAGATTATCCGGTACTACGGCCATGCGATGCAGGGCATGATGGGATCGTATCTGGAAAAGAATATCCAGGCTTTCATCGATATCCAGAACAAGCTGACCGAAAATTCCAAGGGGCTGTATGAAGGCAAGCCGTTCAGCCCGGAGATGTGGGCCCAGTTTATGAGCGTGCAAGGCCCGATGATGCAAGGCATGATGAGCAACTATATCGAGCAAAGCAAGAGCCTGTTCATACAGATGCAGGAACAGATGCAGAATCAGACCAAGAACATGTTCGGCACCTTCCCGTTCGTGCCTGCCCCGGGCGACAAATCGCAAAGATAGCAAACCGTTAATAACCGCCGCCTCGCCGTATGCCGGGGTCAGATAATTGAAGAGGGTACAATAGCGGATTCGCTCTTGAGGCCCCTTTCCGTTATGTCCATTGTTTCCCAGACAGTTCCCAAAATCGGTTTTGTTTCACTCGGCTGCCCCAAGGCGCTGGTGGATTCGGAACAAATTCTCACTCAGCTGCGCGCCGAAGGCTATGACACCGCCAAGTCGTATGACGGCGCCGATCTGGTCATCGTCAACACCTGTGGATTCATCGATGCCGCGGTCCAGGAGTCGCTCGATGCAATCGGCGAAGCCCTCAATGAGAACGGCAAGGTAATCGTCACCGGTTGTCTGGGCGCCAAAAAAGACGCAGCCGGCGACGATATCATCCAGAAAGTCCATCCCAGGGTACTGGCCGTTACCGGCCCCCATGCGCTGGGCGAGGTGATGGATGCCGTGCATACGCATTTGCCCAAGCCGCATGCGCCGTTCATCGATCTGGTGCCGGCGCAAGGTATCAAGCTCACGCCGAAGCATTACGCATATCTGAAAATTTCCGAAGGCTGCAACCACCGTTGCAGTTTTTGCATCATACCCTCGATGCGCGGCGACTTGGTGTCGCGTCCGATCGCCGAGGTCATGCTGGAAGCGGAAAACCTGTTCAAGGCGGGCGTCAGGGAATTGCTGGTCATTTCGCAGGATACCAGCGCCTACGGTGTCGATGTGAAGTTCCGCACGGGTTTCTGGAATGGCAAGCCGGTCAAGACGCATATGACGCAACTGGTCGGCGCGCTCGGCGAACTCGCCGCCCAGTACGGTGCATGGGTTCGTCTGCATTATGTCTATCCGTATCCGCATGTCGATGCAATCATTCCATTGATGAATGGCGGCAGCGTGGTGCCTTATCTGGACGTTCCGCTGCAGCATGCGCATCCGGATGTCCTCAAGCGGATGAAGCGGCCCGCCAGCGGCGAGAAAAATATCGAGCGTATCCGGGCATGGCGCGAAATGTGCCCGGACATTACGATCCGTTCAACCTTTATTGCAGGTTTTCCCGGCGAGACAGAAGAAGAATTTCAATATCTGCTCGATTTTTTGCAGGAAGCGCAGATCGACCGCCTGGGGTGCTTCGCCTATTCTCCGGTAGAAGGCGCAAGCGCGAATGCATTGCCCGGCGCCGTGCCGGACCAGTTGCGCGAAGAGCGCCGCGGCCGCGTGATGCAATTGCAGGAAAATATCTCGAAGCAGCGTTTGCAGGCCAAGGTCGGCAAAACCATCCGGGTATTGATCGACGAAGTCAACCGTAACGGCGGTATTGCCCGCTCGGTTGCCGATGCGCCCGAGATCGATGGCGTGGTGTATGTCAAACCGCCGTATGAGCCGCATAAGAAGCTGGTGGTCGGCGAATTTTTCGATGTCACGGTGACAGCTGCCGATGCGCACGATTTGTGGGCTTACGCATAATGCTGGATTCCTGTGTATGCCTGATGTTGTCGACAGTCATGTTTGCAGCCAGCGTCACAATGCCTTCCGGCAATGATTCAAAGTAGGAGGGGAGGTAGGTCGTGACTGACAAGAAATCACTGCAGACGGCGCTCATTCATAGCGACTATGTACCGCCTGCCGGATTTTCCGCATTTCCGACTGCGATGCACTATGCGTCGACGGTTTTATTTGACAGCGTAGCCGCGCTGCGCTCGCGCAACTGGCAGGATAAAACTGCCTACACCTATGGCTTGCACGGCACGCCGACGACATTTACGCTGGAGGCCCGGTTAGCCGCTATCGAAGACGGCAAGCATTGCCTGCTGGCGCCGAGCGGGTTGGCCGCGATTGCGATGATCGATTTCGCGCTGCTGAAAAGCGGTGACGATGTGCTGATTCCAGATAATGTGTATAACCCCAATCGCGAACTGGGGAACTGGCTGGTGCGGGATTTCGGCGTTTCCGTGCGTTTCTATGATCCATTGATCGGCGCCGGTATCGCTGGCTTGATCCAGGCAAATACCAGGCTGATCTGGACCGAAGCACCAGGTTCGGTATCGATGGAGGTACCCGATATTCCGGCGATATGCGGTGCCGCGCACGACAAAGGCATTTTGGTCGCCATCGATAACACATGGTCGGCCGGCATTGGGTTCCGTGCGTTCGAGCATGGCGTCGACATTGTGATGCAGGCCTTGACCAAGTATCAATCTGGCGGCTCTGACGTGCTGATGGGCGCGGTCATCACGCGCGACACCGAGTTGAACCATCGCATCGAGCTGGCGCATATGCGGCTTGGTTTCGGCGTGAGTGTGGACGACAGTTACCTGGTGCTGCGCGGCTTGCCGACGATGAAGCTGCGTTTCGATGCGCACGATGCGGGAGCACGCAAGGTTGCGACATGGCTGAAGGCACGGCCGGAAATCGCCAGGGTGTTGCATCCGGCATTTTCCGACTGTCCCGGACACGAAATCTGGAAACGCGATTTCAGCGGGGCAGGGGGCCTGTTTTCGGTGATATTCGATGAACATTATACGGAGGCGCAAACCGACCGCTTTATCGATAGCCTTGAACTCTTTAAAATAGGCTTCAGCTGGGGCGGGGCGAACAGCCTGTGCGTGCCGTATCGCATTCAGACCATGCGAAAGGATTGGAGCGGGCAGGGGCAACTGGTTCGTTTCAATATCGGTCTGGAAGATCCGCTGGATTTGATCGCCGATATCGAACGGGCGCTGTTGGTTCTTTAAATCGAGGTTATTTTTTTATTCAAGCTGCGATCGGCCAGTGCAGGAAGATGAGACGGCTGTGGCATTTGCCTTGGCGTTGCATTCCCTTCGGCGACCAACGGAAGTGCAGAGCTCGCCAGGTTTTTTCGCAGCAATTTGGCGAAGTCGTTGGCAGGAATCGGTCTGCTGAAAAAATAGCCTTGAACCTCGTCGCAGCCGCGACTGCGCAGAAATTGCAATTGCTCCAGCGCTTCCACACCTTCTGCAACGACAAGAATTTTCAGGCTTTTTCCCATCGCGATAATGGCATCGGTAATCGCCTCGTCGGCCTGGTTGCCCGGAATATCCGTGATGAACGAGCGGTCTATCTTGATGATGTCGATCGGAAATTGCTTCAGGTGAGACAATGAAGAATAACCGATGCCGAAATCATCGATCGCGATATGCACGCCCATCGCTTTAAGTCCGGCCAGAACCTGAATCGTCTTGCCGGTGTCGTGCATCATCATGCTTTCGGTGATTTCAAGCTCAAGCAGGGTAGGATCCATGCCGATATCATGCAGCGTGCTTGCTACGTCGCCCAGCAGATTCTCATCGGCAAATTGGCGTGCCGACAAATTGACCGCAATGCGCATTGCCGGCAACCCCTGTTTTTGCCATGCGCGATTCTGGCTGCATGCTTCCCTGAGTATCCATCTTGTCAGCGGCACGATCAGCCCGGTCTCTTCGGCCAGCGGAATGAAGTGCTCGGGGTGCATCAATCCGAATTCCGGGTGCTGCCAGCGCGCCAATACCTCAACGCCGGTAATGCGGCCTGTTCGCGCGTCAACCTTGGCCTGATAGTGCAACAGCAGTTCATCGCGCTCAAGCGCCCGGCGCAGGCTGGATTCAAGAGCCAGTTGCGCCGCAGAATGCAAGTCCATATGCGCCGAGTAGAACTGGAACTTGTTTTTCCCGCCTTCCTTGGCGCGATACATCGCGACATCGGCATGCTTCATCAGGGAAAATTCATCCCTGCCGTCTTCCGGAAAGGTGCTGATGCCGATGCTTGCCGTGATGTTGATCAATTGGCCGTCGAGCGGATATTCCTTTACCAGCGCGCTGAGAATTTGCCGTGCAATATGGCTGACGTCGGACAGGTCGGCAACTTCCTCTATCAGCACGACGAACTCGTCTCCGCCGAGGCGCGCAACCAGATCGCCGTCGCGCAATGACGCCGTCAGGCGCCGCGCCATTTCCTGGAGCAGCCGGTCGCCGGCATCATGCCCGAGCGTGTCGTTGATGTTTTTGAAACGATCCAGGTCGATGAACAGGACGGCCAGTCCCTTGTAATAGCGCCGCGCCTGAAGCATCGCATGGCTCAGGTGGCGATTGAACATGGCCCTGTTCGGCAAGCCGGTCAAAGAATCGTGATAAGCCAGGTGCTGAATGTGATCCTGCAATTCCTTGCGCTCGGTAACGTCCCTTGCCAGCGACAGCAGATACTGGTGCCCGCCGATTTCGATCGGGCCGATGCGGATTTCGACCGGGAATACGGTGCCGTCCTTGTGCCGATGCCGGCTTTCCAGCGCAATCGGTTCCTTGGTCGTGAGTGGACCCAGTATGGTTTTCAATTTCTTGATCGACAGGTCGATGTCGATATCGGCCAGGCTCATGTTCAGCAATTCATGCCGGGTATAACCGAGGCAATCGCAGCCGCGTTGATTGACATCGATGAATCTGCCATCGAAATCATGCACGTAAAAGCTGTCCGACGCCTGTTCCACAAGAGCGCGGAAATGCGCTTCGCTCTCCCTCAATGCGGCTTCGGCCTGTTCGCGTTGAAGGAATTGTCCGATATGGCGTCCGATGAAATGGGCGCTGCGCAGCATTTCCTGATCGGTCTGCCGGGCCTGTTCGGCGAACAATTCCATGATCCCCAGAATTTCGCCGCCGGCTTCGATCGGAAATGCAAAGGCCGCGCGCAAGCCTCCCTTGAGTGCTTCCGGCGCACGCGCGAAGTTCGTATCCTGCGTCACGTCCGAAATCCATAGCGGCTCACCGGAGTTCAGCGCGCGGCCGAGAAGACCGCCGACTAAAAAAATTGGGGCAGTCTTTTTCGACTGCCGGAAAAATTCTTCGACCCGCAGGTCCGGCATCGACCATGTGGCAGTGCGCCTGAGCACCGATTCGGATTTGTCGACCGTCCATAGCGCGCCACCCGCCCAGCCCAGCGTTTCGCTGATGCTTTGGATAATTTCCGGCATTACCTTGCCCGGCGAGTCGGACTCGGCCAGCAGGCGCGTAACGGTGTGCTCCATCGATTGCCGAAGTTCAACCAGCTTGCGCCGTGTAACATCCATGATGGTGCCATGCAAGCGACGCACCACGTCGCGGCTGTCCTTGACCGGTTGCCCTATCACGCGTACCCAGCGGGTTTCTCCGCTTGCTACAATCACACGGAACTCGAGCTCGAAATCTTTGTTCTCATGCAATGCGGTATGGATTCGGTCTTTCAGGTATGCGCGGTCATCCTTGTGAACCTGCTTCGACAGCTCCCTGTAGTTCAGCGGTGACGAAGAAGGAGCCAGTCCGACAATACGGAAGCACTGTTCGGACCATAAGCCTTTCTGCCTTAAGTTGTCGAACGACCAGTGTCCCAGGCCCGCAATCCGTTGCGCCTGTTCGAGACGGTTATACAGATCCTGCATTTCGCGCGACGAAACTTCCTGCGAGCGTTCCACCAGATAGCGTTGCTGATCCCCCTCGCCATAGGCGCGGTTGACCCGGGCCAGAAAATCCGACCATTGCTCCGCTGTGGGGGGCTGCTGGGCGTTGTCGATCCCAAGCTTCTTTAATTGCCGTCGCAGCAGGCTATGATGGGCAGCCACGCGTCAGGCCTCGGAAAATGTAGTCAGGGTCATGGTCTGGTTATGCAGGTCGCAGGCACCGCTCGGATAGGGCGCGATTTCGCCGTAGGAATAAAATCCTACCTGCTGGGTGCCTTCGGGCATATTCCCCAGCGTGATCTCGGTCTCTTCCTCGATGCGTTCCCCCAGCACCATCCGTCTTCCCACGCAACTGATTGCAATCGCCAGCGCCGGGCCGGTCACTGCCATGCTGCCTCTGGCCTGATCGGCTGCCGCACCGGCGCCGTAAAGCAGATTGTCAAAATTGGTCCGCATCAGTTGAGCGAGGTAACCGTTCGGTATATCGCCAGCGAACGTCATCGATTGGCTGGCTTCGTCCACTCCGAGAATGGTGCGCACCCGCTGGCACGAATCGGCCCCGTCCTGCCGGATCGCCAATGGAAACAGCATGCCGGTAGAGGGCAAGCCCGACGCGCGTTGCCCGAGATATTTCTTGTACAGGGCCAGGGCTGGTCTGCCGTCGAGTTCGTAGAGAATGTTGCCTTGCGAGCGAGTCACGCGCCGCTCCGGCCCGAAACCTTCCCAGCCGCCACGCGAACCATGGGTAATTTGCAGGCTGGTGCCATAAAAGCCGGTAGCCGTAATCATGCCGGTCTCGGGCCTGCCATTCCGGATCACCCAGGTACGCTGAAAACGGTCGCCGTCACCGGCGAGACCTCCTGTCACGACAACGTTTGGCGCCAGTACCGAATTAAATCCTTTTACCAGTTCACTGCCGTTGACATGCAATCCATCTGACAATATGAACACACTGCACAGGTCGTCCCGGCTCAGCTGTCTGGCAAGCTGCTCTCCTACGGCCAGAGAGTCGGCAGCCTGCCTGATTTCTGCGGAGACGACTGCAATGCTGCTGCGTTCGAGTTTCAGCACGGCAACCGAAAGGCTGTCGTCCTGTACCAGCGAGCCCGCAATTTCGCCGGCGGTGGAACAGCCGATCAGCTTGGACTTGGGATATGCGCGGATCAATTCGGAAAAAACGGCCGGCTTGTCCATGTACGCAGGCGCAGCGAACACGATCACCAGTGTGCGCTCGGAATCGAGATCGGGAAATTCGGTTGTCGACCAACCATCTCCAGGTTCGAAGGAAAAAGTGCGTAATTCCATGTTTGTTCCCTGCTGTAGCGCATACCGATAATGCGTTGCCGATTAAGACAACGAGTTCCCCGACCATGGGCGTTCGTGCCGTCGACTTGTCGGTTGCGACAGCGTATCGGGCAAAAATTCCGATCAATACGCAAGAAAACCATCTTTCTGCAGGTTACACGGAATCAATACAAGAGCGCGACAATATGTCGCTGCCTCTGTATCAAAACTGACAGCAGCCCGGTGAATAGTTGCTTAAATGTTATTTATTATATGTGAATCGGGCTGATTTGACGAGAGCTGGAACGCTACACGGGCATCGGTTTGTTATCGTTTAGATACAGAAAGCCTTTAATCAAGCGATACGCTTTCCAAATCCATGCGCCGGCCCAGACCAGGTATGCGAGCGGAATACCGATAATCGTCATGAATAGCACTCCTCCTACCACCATCCAGAACAGGTACCACCAAAATGACCGGATTTGCCAGGTGTGGTGGCTATAGACAAAAGTGCCTGCCGCGTCCTGGCGTTTGAGGTAACTGATGATAAGCGGGATCCAGGAAAAGGCTCCTAGTGAAAACACCAGGCTTGCTGCATGGAAAATATACAGCCACCACGCGAGATTCTTGCGCGCCTCCAACTGACTGTCGAAAACGATTTCCTGAGCCATGTTCACTCCTTGTGTAATTAATGCGGGGATCGGCACCTGTCGAAGCAGCGTTTATGAAATGAGTTCTATTCTTCAAACAGTGTCAAGATTCCATCCAGTCCCACGAAATTCAAGGCGACGTCGGCTTGAGCGCGCACAACAGGCTTGGCGCGGAACGCCACGGACAGGCCGGCAATACGCATCATCTTGAGATCGTTTGCGCCGTCGCCCATGACGATTGCTTGCCTGGATTCAATACCGAGCTCGGCGCAGGCGCGCTCCACTGTACGCTTTTTTTCATCCGCGTCGACGATATTGCCCGTCACCCGTCCCGTCAGCTTGCCATCGGCGATCTCGAGGACGTTGGAGTGCGTGTAATCGAGTTCAAGCCGCGCTTTCATCCGATCGGTGAAGAAGGTGAATCCACCGGACACCAGCAGGGTTTTCAGGCCCGCCGCCTTGGTCGCCGCAAGCATCTTTTCGGCGCCGGGCGACAGCGCCAGCCGTTCATCATAAACGCGCTGCAATGCAGCGGCATCCAGGCCCTTCAATAGCGACACGCGCCGCGTGAGGCTTTCGCGGAATTCGATTTCGCCGCGCATCGCCGCCTCCGTAATCTCGGCAACCTGCCGCTTCAAACCCTGCATGTCCGCGATTTCATCAATGCATTCAATCGTGATCAGTGTGGAATCCATATCCATCGCAACTAGCCTGAAATCGGACAGCTTGCGTTCGGGCGCGACAAACGCATAATCCAGCCTGGCAGCGAAGCAGGCAGCGTCGATATGCATTTTCAGCGCATCCGAACAGACGACATCTTCGCAACGATAGGCATGCGCATGGATCGGGACAATGCGTTTTGCATCGACCAGCGCTGCGAGGCGGTCAATCGTCGGACGGTCAGTCGCCAGGCCTTGCAAGATCAGATTCATCGTTGTGTGTCGCCTAAATCGTTTATGCCACCAGTGAGCGGATCGTGGCCTTCACTTGCGACACGCGACTCGCAAGATCGGGCATGTGGGCGGTAATGCGCAGTTTATCCTGGCCATTCAATTTGATATGCCGATTTTTCTGAATCAACTCGATAATGCGCATCGCATCGATCGGCGGATTGGGTTGAAATTGCAGCACGACCGATTCGCCATGGGCATCGATCTTGACAATGCCGACCGGCTTGGCGGCAATCCGCAGCCGGTGAGTTTCAATCAACGCTTTCGCGGTGTCCGGCAGCTTGCCAAAGCGGTCGATCAATTCTTCCTGCAAGCTGTCTATCGCCTCCTGGGTACCGCAGTTGGCGAAACGCTTGTAAAGCGATAGCCGCTGATGCACATCGCTGCAATAGTCATTTGGCAACAGGGCCGGTACATGCAGGTTGATCTCGGTGGTGGTCGATAACGGCGCAGCCAGATCGGGTTCCTTGCCATTCTTCAATGAACGCACCGCTTCATTGAGCATGTCGGAATAGAGCTGGAAACCGATTTCATGCATTTCGCCGGACTGGTTCTCGCCCAGCACTTCGCCGGCACCGCGAATTTCCAGATCATGCATCGCGAGATAAAAACCGCTGCCGAGCTCTTCCATCTGCTGAATCGCATCAAGCCGGCGCTGCGCCTGTTTGCTCAAGCCCTGTGTGTCGTGCACCAGCAGATATGCATATGCCTGATGATGCGAACGTCCGACGCGGCCGCGCAACTGGTGCAATTGAGCCAGGCCGAACTTGTCGGCGCGGTGCATCACGATGGTGTTGGCGGTCGGTACGTCGATGCCGGTTTCGATGATCGTGGTGCACAGCAGGATATTGAAACGCTGCGCGACAAAATCGCGCATTACTTTTTCCAGGTCGCGCTCATGCATCTGGCCGTGGGCGACTGCGATGCGCGCTTCTGGCAGCAATGCTTCCAGTGCTGCCTTGCGATTCTGGATCGTTTCGACTTCGTTGTGCAGAAAATAAACCTGCCCCCCGCGCTTCAATTCGCGCAGGCAGGCCTCGCGGATCACCGATTCATCTTCGCTGCGGGCAAAAGTTTTGATCGCCAGCCGTTTTTGCGGCGCGGTCGCGATAATCGAGAAATCGCGCAAGCCTTCCAGCGCCATGCCGAGCGTGCGCGGGATCGGCGTGGCGGTCAGTGTCAGCACATCGACCTCGGCGCGCAATGCCTTCAGCGCTTCTTTCTGCCGCACGCCGAAGCGGTGTTCCTCGTCGATGATCACCAATCCGAGGCGCGAGAATTTGATATCGTTCGACAGCAGCTTATGGGTGCCGATCACGATGTCGAGCGTGCCATCGGCCATACCCTTGATCGCTTGCGTGATCTCCTTGCCGGAACGAAAGCGCGACAGCTCGGCAATTTTGACCGGCCAGTTGGCAAAGCGATCGGCGAAGGTTTGAGCATGCTGTTCGGCCAGTAGCGTGGTCGGCGCCAGGATCGCAACCTGTTTTCCGCCAAGCACCGCGACGAATGCGGCGCGCAATGCCACCTCGGTTTTGCCGAATCCGACATCGCCGCAAATCAGGCGATCCATCGGTTTGCCACTGGTCATATCGGCGATCACTGCATTGATTGCGGCGGCCTGGTCTGGTGTTTCTTCGAAACCGAAACTCTCTGCAAATGCCTGGTAATCATGCGCCGAATACTGGAAAGCATGGCCCTGGCGTACTGCGCGGCGGGCGTAAAGATTAAGCAGTTCGGCTGCGGTATCGCGGATTTGCTGGGCTGCGCGGCGCTTGGCTTTTTCCCACTGGCCGGAACCGAGGATGTGCAGCGGCGCATCTTCCGGCGATGCGCCAGAATAGCGCGAGATCACATGCAGTTGCGACACCGGCACATAAAGCTTGGTATCTTTTGCGTATTCCAAATGCAGGAATTCGGTTTCGCCTTCGCCCAGATCCATATTGATCAGGCCCATATAGCGGCCGATGCCATGATTGGCGTGCACGACCGGATCTCCGATCTTCAGTTCCGACAGGTCGCGCACCATCGATTCGACCTGGGTTGCGCCTTCCTGCTTTTTCTTGCCGGCCCGGCGGCCGGAACCGGCATACAACTCGGTTTCGGTGATGAAGGCAAGGTTGCCCAAATCCCCGCGCAGCTCAAAGCCCGCATGCAGGGGAGCAACGCCGAGCATCAGTCGATCAGATGCGGTCTGAAAATCAATTAACCCGTCGCAAGGAGCAAGCGCGAGATGATATTCATTGAAATATTGCTGCAGCGTTTCACGGCGACCGTTGGACTCGGCGCAAATCAGCACCCGCTTGTCGGTTTGCTGCAAATAAGAACGCAGCTTGAGCAGCGGGTCGTCGAGGCGCCGGTCGATTGCGATATCGGGTAAAGGCGCCGATAGTTCGGATGCCGCATCGTCACGCTGAACCATCCAGCGGCCATAAGGCTTGACCAGGGTGAAGAAATCTTCATCCGTCAGGAACAGGGTTTCCGGCGCCAGCAAAGGCCGTTCGCGGTCGGCCTTTAAAAACCTGTAACGCGACTGTGTGTCGCGCCAAAACCTTTTGATTTCTGCATCGATATCGCCGACCAGCGCGAAGTTAGTCATGGCGGGCAGATATTCGAACAACGTGGCGCTCTGCTCGAAGAACAGCGGCAGATAATATTCGATTCCCGCCGAAGCGATGCCGTGGCCGATATCCTTGTAAATGGCGGACTTGGATGGATCGCCCTCGAACACTTCGCGCCAGCGGCTGCGAAATGCGGTGCGCGCCGCTTCATCCATCGGAAATTCGCGTCCAGGCAACAGGCGCACTTCGTTGACCGGATAGAGCGAGCGCTGCGTGTCGGCGTCGAATGTGCGGATGGTTTCAATCGTGTCGCCGAACAGATCGAGACGGTAAGGCAAGCTCGATCCCATCGGGAACAGGTCGATCAGGCCGCCGCGCACCGAGTATTCGCCCGGCGACATCACTTGCGCCACATGGGTATAACCGGCCAGTGTCAGCTGCGATCTCAACTTCGCTTCATCGAGCGTTTCTCCCTTCTTGAAAAAGAAGGTGTAGCCGGCCAAAAACGAGGGGGGCGCCATGCGCAGCAGCGCGGTAGTGGCTGGCACGATGAGGACATCGCATTGGCCGTTCTGGATTTCATACAATGTTGCCAGACGCTCCGACACCAGATCCTGGTGCGGCGAGAAAGCATCATATGGCAAGGTTTCCCAATCGGGCAACAAGTGGCAGCGCAGCTCCGCCTGTTGTTTGCCGGCGAACCACGGGATTTCGGACAGCAGCCGCTGCGCGTCGGCCGCGCTGGCGACTACCACTGCCAGCATGCGGTTCTGCGATTTCAACTCCGCTGCCGCCTGTGCCAGCACGTATGCGTCCGCCGAGCCATGTATAGCCGGCAGGACAAAACGGGTACCAGGCCTGGGAAGAGATTTTTTCAGGTCAAATGACATCGAATAACGACATCTTAAATGTCATGTGGGTCAAAACAGTCCTTGTCGGCAAGGCGAACGGCAACCGGTCCGTCAATCATCGGAGCTTCATGACAGGACTGTGTTATTGCACTGCTTTTGTCGGCTTGAATTGACAGTAAAAAATTATGATGCGATTATAAACCAAGCCCCTCTCTTGAGCTGAATGGGACAATATGGCATCCCCATTCGGCCCGTCACCGACAATGAAGCATTGCTACCGGAAATTTCCATTCAACACAAGATGATATCGCCACGCCACTTCGCTCTGATACCCGCTGCCGGTATCGGGGCACGCATGGGAACCGACCGTCCCAAGCAGTATGCGCCGATCGGCGGCAAGCCGATGCTGCAACATGTGCTTGACACCTTCGCTGCATCGCGGACGATTGCCCATGTTTTTGTGGTGGTCGGTGCCCAGGACGGCTATATCGAACAGATGCTGTCGAAAGCACCACATTCCGCCGGGCGGGTGACTATCCTGTACAACGGCGGCGCAACCCGGCACGAATCGGTATTGAATGGCTTGCGTGCAATGCGGGAGCATGCCGGTGACAACGACTGGGTGCTGGTACATGATGCGGCCCGACCGGGATTGACCACTGCCTTGATCGACAGGCTGGCGGAATCGTTGCGCGATGATGCGGTAGGCGGATTGCTGGCGATGCCGATTGTCGATACGCTTAAGCGCGGCAGCACGGATTGCCGGGCGGAAGCCACGGTTGCGCGCGACCGGTTATGGGCCGCGCAGACACCGCAAATGTTCCGTTACGCGTTGTTGCGGCGTGCACTGGAACAGGCCGATGGCGTAACCGATGAATCCGGCGCGATCGAGGCGCTGGGTTTGCAGCCCAAGCTGGTCGAAGGGAGCGCGCGCAACTTCAAGGTGACCCTGCCGGATGATATTGCGCTGGCAGAACTGTATTTAAAGGGAACTGCATGAACGATTTTCCGCCTTTTCGTATCGGCCAGGGTTACGATTGCCATGCGTTGGTGTCCGGCCGCAAGCTCATTATCGGCGGTGTGACGATTCCGCATGCAACCGGTCTGCTCGGTCATTCCGATGCCGATGTGCTGCTTCATGCGGTTACCGATGCGCTGTTCGGGGCGGCCGGGCTGGGCGATATCGGACGCCACTTCCCCGACACGGATGCAAGATTTTCCGGTGCGGATTCACGCATGCTGCTGCGTGAAGCGGTCAAACGGGTTGCGGCAGCCGGCTACGCGATCGGCAATATCGATGCCACGATCATCGCGCAAGCGCCGAAAATGGCCCCGCATATCGAGCGGATGATTGCCAATATCGCTGCGGATTCGGGGCTGGAGTCCGCGCGGATAAATGTCAAGGCCAAAACCAATGAAAAGCTGGGTTACCTGGGGCGTGAAGAGGGAATAGCGGCCGAGGCAATAGTGCTTGTTTATCGGCCTTAGCGTTTATTTTAAAATATAAGTATGACCTTCGGGAATGCAATGCCACAGCCGGCGTTGAGGCGGTATCAGGCAAAAGAAAAGAACGATTACGCACGGTGCAGGATAGTTGGGCGAAGAGAGAAGGGGAGAGGCTTGGACCAGTATGTTTATGAGGGCCTGATAGAGCGATTGGAAGCGGAGGCCGAAAACAGTCCCGCAGCGTTTCGCAGCAAGGTATTTTTGATCAGCAGTATTGCGTATGTGGTCCTGTTCGGCACACTTCTGGGCGCCGCCTTATTGATCTATTTCGGCCTGAACTGGGCTTATGACGGGCATCAGACAAGTTATTTAATCTATATTGGCCTGTTCGCATTAGTGATGCTGCCGGTATTTCTTGCAGTGCTGCGTATGTTCTTTATGCGTCTGGAGGCGCCTGAAGGGCGTCCGATCACGCGCGAAGAAGCGCCGCAGTTGTTCGACGTACTCGATAAAATGCGCAAAAAGCTGAAGGGGCCCCCGATTCACCATGTGCTGATCGATCGCAGATTCAATGCCGCGATTTCGCAATTGCCGAGATGGGGCCTGTTCGGCGGCCATACCAATTATCTGATGCTTGGCTTGCCGTACATGCTGGGCGTACCTCCGAAGGAAATGCTTGCAACCGTGGCCCATGAGTATGGGCATCTTTGTGGCGAGCACGGCAAGCTGAGCGCATGGGTATACCGGCAGCGCCGGACGTTCGCTGCATTGCATGCGCAAGTCGGCAACGCCGCTGAAGACAACTTGATACATGGTGTCATGGCCAAAGCGCTTCACCGTTTCATGCCTTATTTCAATGCCTATACATTCGTCCTGTCGCGGCAGAACGAATATGATGCGGACCTGACGGCGACCAATTTGATCGGGGCACAGATCAACGCCACGGGCTTGATTCGCGACTCGTTGCTGGGACGATGGATCCACGAAGAATTCTGGCCCAAATTACTCAAACAGGCTGATAGCAGTGTGCGGCCCGCATTCATGCCGTTCGGCGCGATGCGTACTGCCTTCAAGGCAAGTTATGAGCAATGGGCTACGCGCGAGAGGCTGGCAGCGGCATGGCTGGAAAAATCGGATATGCACGATACCCATCCCGCATTGCGCAATCGCGTCGAAGCGACCGGCCAACCGTCCGCATTGCCCGAGCCTGTCGATATCACTGCGGCAGAGGCGCTGCTCGGCGCCACTGCGAAGCAACTGATCCAGGAGTTCGATCAATGCTGGTGGAAAGAAGAGAAAAAAAGCTGGGAATCGAGATATCAATATGCCACACGTTCCAAAGCGCGGCTGCGCGAACTTTCCGTGCAAGCCCTGGAAGCATTAAAGCTTCCCGACTTGCAGGAACTCGCAATGTTAAAGGTGGAATTCGATTCGCCGCAAACAGCCAAGCCGGTGCTGGAACATCTGCTGCGCCGGGCCGGAGGTCCTTTTCCCAAAGCGTCTTATCTTTATGGCCGTATTCTTCTCGGCGAGGGCAATGAGATGGGACTCGATCATCTGCGGACCGCCGCTAACAGTGATCGAATTCTGGTCGAGGATGCGGCGCATGCAGGTTACTACTTCCTGTTGAACAAGCGTGGCGAACAAGCCGCGCAGAGCTGGTGGAATAACATCATGCCGGGCCGCTCGGGGTAGCGAAGGCTGCTCGCTGATCGTGGATCTAGAGAGCGTTATTCACTATTTCAGGGGTCGGGCATGGCGAGCATCACGCGAGCAGACGCACGAAAATTCCATTGCTTATTAGCACTTTGACATTATGCCGTTATAATAGGCGCTATCTTATTTGAGACGGCGCTTCATTGTATTTATCAATGTCTTAAATTGAAATTGTCAATTTGAGCTTTCGTTCATTGGTATCGACAATACGAACGAATCTGACTCATCAGGTTTTAGCCAAGGCGCTTGCTTCATACGCTTAGGTTCTGTTGGAACCTCACATGGTTCCATCGCGGCAACAAAAATCAAGGAGATTGACATGGCAAAACTCAAGGGCTCGAAAACCGAAGCTAATCTAAAAGCCGCATTTGCGGGCGAATCCCAGGCAAATCGCCGCTATCTGTACTTCGCGAACAAAGCGGACATCGAAGGTCAGAACGATGTTGCTGCGCTATTCCGCTCGACTGCTGAAGGAGAGACCGGTCATGCACATGGTCATCTGGAGTATCTGGAAACCGTGGGCGATCCAGCCACTGGCTTGCCGATCGGATCATCCCGTCTGAATCTGAAGGCAGCAGTTGCCGGAGAAACGCACGAGTACACCGACATGTATCCAGGCATGGCCAAAGCCGCACGCGACGAAGGCTTTGATGAAATTGCCGACTGGTTCGAAACACTGGCAAAAGCCGAACGCTCGCACGCGAACCGTTATCAAAAAGCGCTCGATGCGCTAGTCGATTAAGTTTCGCGGCAACCCTGTCTCCTCCTTCCCACGAGAGTGGGAAGGTCGGGGTGCTTTTGAGACGGTGGGTGGGGGTGGATAATGGCTCCACGGGCAATGTCCATATTCTAATCGGCTACCTCCACGCTAGCCTGTCTCTTTTTTATGGATCACCTTTAAGCTCCATATTCGGAACGTCCTTCGCCCCGAAGGCTGTGGCGTTGGCGATGCAAGCTGCCTTGCGGGACACTAGCAAGGGGCACGGACAATCATTCACTTTCCGCTAACGAGAACTCCATGTCGAACCGCGAAGGCAACCTCGAAGCTCCCACCCGGCACCCGCTCGGCTGGAAAAGCGACGATTTTTACAATGAAGATTCGCTCAACAAAGAGCTGGAGCGCGTATTCGATATTTGCCATGGCTGCCGCCGCTGCGTGTCGCTATGCGGCACCTTTCCGACACTGTTCGACCTGGTCGACGAATCGCCGACGATGGAAGTCGATGGCGTCGACAAGAAGGATTACTGGAAGGCTGTCGATCAGTGCTATCTGTGCGATGTTTGCTACATGACGAAATGTCCGTACACGCCGCCGCATTCGTGGAACGTCGATTTTCCGCACCTGATGCTGCGCGCCAAGGCGGTCAAGTTCAAGAAGGGTGAGGTCGTCTTCCGCGATAAATTTTTATCCAATACCGACGGGCTCGGTAAGTTTGCCGGCATTCCAATCGTCACGCAAACCGTCAATGCGGCAAACAAGACAAAACTCGCGCGCAGCATGATGGAGAATGCGATCGGCGTCGATCGGGATGCATGGCTGCCGGAATTCGCAACCCGCAAGTTCCGCTCCGGCGCGGAAATCTCGAAGTCCCATCCGGTCAAGGACGGCACGCTTACGCCAGGCAAAGTGGCAGTGTATTCGACCTGCTACGTAAACTACAATGAGCCCGGCATCGGCCACGATTTGCTGGCGATCCTCGATCACAATGAAATACCGTATGTGCTGATCGAAAAAGAAGCTTGCTGCGGCATGCCAAAGCTGGAACAAGGCGACCTGGCCGGTGTCGAAGAAAAAAAGAATATCAACATCCCGCATCTGGCCAGGCTCGCCGGGGAAGGTTACGCGATCCTGACGCCTATCCCGTCCTGCACATTGATGTACAAGCAGGAATTGCCGTTGATGTTCCCGGATGATGCAGACACACAATTGGTGAAAGACGCGATGTGGGACCCGTTTGAATATTTTATCTCACGCAATCGCGACGGGCTGTTGAAGACCGATTTCAAACAATCGCTGGGCAACGTGTCGTACCATATTCCGTGCCACTCCCGCGTGCAAAACGTCGGCAGGAAGACCGCCGAGACACTGCAACTGATACCCGATACGACACTCAACATCGTCGAACGTTGCTCCGGGCATGCAGGCACGTTCGGCGTAAAAAAGGAATTTCATGCCACGTCGATGAAAATAGGCAAGCCGGTATTCAAGGCGATGGCAACCAATGAACCGGACTATATTTCCTCTGATTGTCAACTCGCAGGTCATCATATCGAGCAGGGGATGACGGAAGCGGGCCTAAAAAAGGCAGAGATGGCACATCCGCTGGCCCTGTTACGAAAAGCTTACGGTCTCTGAAAAGGATAAAAAATGGCAAATGAAGGTTATCACGAACCGATCGAAAAACTTTCGGCCCAAACGATGGATATGCACCGGGCCATTACGTCGTTGATGGAAGAACTGGAGGCAGTCGATTGGTACAACCAGCGTGTCGATGCCGCCACCGATCCCGAGCTGAAAGCGATCCTCGCGCACAACCGCGACGAGGAAAAAGAACATGCGGCGATGGTGCTGGAATGGATACGCAGGCGCGATCCGAAATTGGACAAGGAACTGCGCGAGGCGCTGTTCAAGACCGGCCCGATCACGGGCGATCATCACGAATAGGGAATCCGAATGCCTATCAGTCGCGACAGCTTGATGACACTCGAAGCCTATGCCAAGGCCCGGCCTGCGTTGCGCGCAGAAGTCATCCGGCATAAAAAAAATCGAACCGTACGGCTGGGTACTCACATGTCGCTGCTGTTTGAAGATGAAATGACCCTGCGCTACCAGGTGCAGGAAATGCTGCGTATCGAAAAAATTTTCGACGAAGAAGGCATTCAGTCGGAACTCGATGCATACAATCCGCTGGTGCCGGATGGCAGCAACTTCAAGGCCACGATGCTGATCGAATACGACAATGAAACCGAGCGCAAGGCGGCATTGGCCAAGCTGATCGGCATTGAAGATCGTTTATTCATTCAGGTCGAAGGTCAGGACCGGGTGTACGCAATCGCCGACGAAGACCTGGAGCGTGAAAACGCGGAAAAAACTTCCGCAGTCCATTTCGTGCGATTCGAACTGACGCAAACAATGAAGAATGCGCTCAAAGGCGGCGCCCAAATAATGCTCGGCTGCGACCACCCAAACTATCCTGCCCATCTGGAAGAATTGCCGCAGGAGACCCTGGCTTCCTTGCTGGAAGATTTGATTTGAATGCATCCTGCCGTGGCATCCCCAATAGTTATGGAGTGCTTTTCCCCGGCTGATCCCTGCTGATGATGATGTCGATCACCGGACAACCACTTGATTGCGGCCGCTGTCTTTTGCCGCATACAACGCTTCGTCAGCGCGCTTGATTGCATTTTCAATGGTTGTCTCGTTTGATCTATGCTCGGAAACGCCGCAACTGATCGTGATATATAGCGATTCGTCATTTACCTTGACCGGGTGAGCCATGACTTTTGCGCGGAGCCGTTCCGCGACGGCCTGACCCGCCTGCGCATTGGTGTTTGGAAGTATCGCCATGAACTCTTCGCCGCCGAAGCGCGCAAAAACATCCTCTTCCCGCAATGCCTCCTTGGAAATGGCGGCCAAAGTTTGCAATACCTTGTCACCGGCCGGATGTCCGTATTTGTCGTTGATACGCTTGAAGTGATCCACGTCGATCATCACGATCGAAAACGGATGACGATGGCGATTGGCGGAGCTCACCATTTTCGCTGCGGAGTCCAGGAAGAAGCGCCGGTTGGAGGCGCCGGTCAGCGGATCGGTGACTGACGAGATGCGCAGTTCTTCACTGAGTGTCTGGAGCTCGAGGTGTTTCTGTTCCAGCGCTTCGTGCGCATGTTCCAGCTCCAGTCGAGACTTCTCTCCTTCCCGGTTGCGGCTGCGCACCAGCCGTATATACATGAAAAACAATGCGGCGAAGGCGACTGCTCCGGCGGCGATGATCGCCGCCCATTTCGACTTCGCATCGATTTCTGCCATTGGCGTCAGGATATTCATCGCCCATTTCGAGTCTGCAATGTTTCCGCTTTTGATGAAGTAGCGAATCTGTTCGCTGCCACGTCCGTCTCCCCTTTTCTCGGTAAGGTTGACGATGCGCTCGCCTGGCCCGAAAATTTCCACCGACACGATCGGCAATGGTTCTTTCAAGACGGCTTCGTACTGGCGAGTACGCTTTAGCTGTTCCATCGCTGACGCAGCTAAAGGTTGCATCGGCCGGTACTTCCAATCCTGTCTGGAGCTCAGAAAAATAACGCCGTTCTCGTCAGTCGCCGTCACTTCATTTTTGTTTCCGGCCCATCCTGCATCCAGATTATTCAAATCGATTTTGACGACTGCGACGCCCAGAACGGCATTATCTTTTTTTATTAATTGCGAAATGAAATATCCAGGCAGCAGACTTACTACGCCCATTGCGTAAAACTTGCCGGTGCCGCTCTGCAGCGCCTCAAGGAAGTACGGACGAAAAGCATAATCATGTCCGACAAAGCTCTGTGGTTCCTGCCAGTTGCTGGATGCGATCCCCACTCCTTTTTGGTCGAGTATGTAGACAACCGCGGATTTTGCATTGGCGTTCAAGCGGTGAAGGAAAACATTGGCCCGATGGATACGTTGCGGATCGCGTTGATGCAGCAGCGTGTCCACAATGATCGGGTGATTGGCAACGACTTCGGGCAGGTAGCTGTACTTGTCGGTTGGTGCAAAAACTGTTGCGCTGACAGCATTTAGCCGGTTCTCCGAGTCTTCCTGAAGATTTTTAATTTCTGCTCTGCGGCTCACGGAAAATGAAAGACAGGCTGCCGCAATAATGGCTGTTAAAACAATGACAGCGTATCGAAATCGTTTGCCTTTTTTGGTAAGCATGCCAACCTGTCGAACGAGGGTTTTGCTGCTTGCATCGGCTGATACAGTACGATTACAGCGTTGCGCCGGAAAAGGCTGTCGGACCGAACCGTCAACGCAGGTGACGGTGCGGAATTGTAAGCCGGAAGAGCTGCGATCTGGCAAGAAAATTATGTCGCAACGCAGCATTTGTCGTTTGTCGATGCTGCCGCTATCTAGATGGCAGCAGCGACATGAACGCTCGTTGCATCCATCATCATGATCTGCACCACCAATCCGCCGCCGCTACGATTAAACAGGCGAATCTTGCCGCCATGTCGCTGCACCACGCGATCCACGATCGCCAGTCCCAATCCTGCGCCGTTGGCTTGTCCACGCGCGATATCCATGCGGGTAAAGGGTCTTAGCAAGTGTTCCATTTCGCCGTCCGGCACGCCGATTCCATGGTCGGCCACTTCCATGATCGCCTTGTCGCCTTCCATGCGGCAGTTGATCTCGATGTCGGTTGATTGTGTCTTGGGCGTTTTGCCATAACGGCGCGCATTCTCGACCAGGTTATTGATCACGCGCTTGAGATCGGTCGCATTGCCCATGACTTCAATGCCCGGAGTGATGTCGGTGCTGACGCGAATGTCCGGCAAGCGCGTTGTTTCGCGGGCGGCTTCGCTGAGCAGATTGCTCAAATCGATCGGCGTGAAACTGGCGCTGTCGCTTGGCTTCGCGTAGTCGAGAAACTGTCCGATGATGGCGTCCATCTGTGCAAGATCCGATTGCATTCCCTGTCTTGCACTGGCTGGCAAATCTGCCATTTCCACTTCCAGCAGCATGCGCGAGATCGGTGTGCGCAGGTCGTGCGAGATGCCGGCCAGGATCACGGCGCGGTCGGATTCAATCCGGTTCAGATCCTCGACCATGTGATTGAAGCTGCTGTTGGCTTGCCTGATTTCGGTCGGACCTTTCTCCGGCAGGGGTTCGGGCTGCTGGCCTTTGGCGATGGCCCGGGTGGCAGCGGTCAGGCGCGCCAGCGGCAGATTGATCAGGCGGGATATGAATACCGCGCCCAGCAGCGATAGCAGCAGCGTGACTGTAACCCAGCCCAGCCATTGAATGCCCGAGGTGCCCTCGACCCGCTCGCGCGCGAGCATCAACCAATATTCGTCGTCTTCGATCTTGAAGCTGACCCAGAAGCCCGCGATATCGTTGACCCTTCCGGCGAATTGCGTGCCCTCGCCAAGTTTTGCCCTGACGCTGGACTGAATCATCTGCATCAGCGCGGTATCGGATGGCGGTTTGACGACGTCCGTGTCTTCACGCGGGTAAATGCGGATTCCTTCATTGCTCGCGAGATCGAACAGCAATTCGCGACGCGAGTCGGGCGCCGAATGCGTGAGCGCAGAGCGGGTAATGGTGACGATCGAGATGACCTGTGCCGCGATCTGGTTTGCACGCGGCGTGCGCTCCAGGATGCGAAAGCTGGCGAACCACGCCGCCATGCTTGCTGCAATCAGGAAAGCGAGCAGGAAGAAGGTTCGCCAGAACAGGCCGCTTGTCAGCCATGCCAGCCGATTTTGCGCGATAGGCATCCGATTCGGGTCAGTGTCGATTAACGCGGCTGACCTTCCGGAATGAACACATAGCCCAATCCCCATACGGTTTGAATGTAGAGCGGATTGGACGGATCGGGCTCGATCAGTTTGCGCAAGCGTGAAATCTGCACATCGAGGCTGCGATCGTACACTTCGTATTCCCGTCCGCGGGCCAGTTCCATCAGTTTTTCACGCGACAAGGGCTGGCGCGCGTGGCGGGCGAATACTTTCAGGACTGAAAATTCGCCGGTTGTAAGGGAAACCGTTTCGCCGTTTTTTTTGAGAGTCCGTGTGCCGAGGTCGAGCATGAATTCGCCGAATGTGAACGTCTGTGGCGTTTCGGACGGTGCTCCCGGCGCTTCCTCCGGCACTACTCGGCGCAGCACTGCGGTGATGCGCGCCACCAGTTCGCGCGGATTGAAAGGTTTGGGAATATAATCGTCCGCGCCCATTTCGAGGCCGACAATGCGATCCACATCCTCGCCCTTGGCGGTAAGCATGATGATCGGTGTCCGGTCACCCGCTCCACGCAAGCGCCGGCAGATCGACAAGCCGTCTTCGCCCGGCAGCATCAGATCCAGTACCAGCAAATCGTAGCGCTCGCGAATCCACAGCTTGTTCATTGCCTGGGCATTCTCCACAGTAACTACATTAAACCCCTGTTCGGTCAAATAGCGCCGCAGCAGGTCGCGCAGGCGGATATCATCGTCAACCACCAGGATTTTTGGCTGATGGGCATGATCTGAATTAGATGCTTGATTTGTCGTATTCATGTCACTATGGTAACGTTAGAAACACCGCTCTGCACATGTATTGCAGGAAGCATTACAAAGTGTTACATACTTTACTGAAATCCGGTTATGGTATTGCGCGAAGCCGCTTACACTTTCATCTAGCGGTAAAGTCTGACCGCATTGGGGTATTACGAAAGACAATTGCTATGGGCATGCTTCTGAAAAGAATCAGTATATCTCTACTGTTGATGACAAGCATGGCAGCTGCAGTCGCCGGTCCCGGTTCTGATCGGGAAGACCACAACGGTGGACGTGGGGCTCGCCAGCAACAGAGAGGCGAGCAGAATCGGCCCGCTCGCCAGCCCGATCAGCAACAGTATCGCCAGCAGGGTAATGGCGGGCAAGGCGCTCCGGACGGTTCCAGAAGGCCCGGCAGGCTGTCGCCGGAAGAACTGCAGGCCTTGCGGCGCCAGATCAACGAAGCCGGCCGAGACATTTATATCCCAAAACGCTGATTCCTGGCCGCCGTGGTTGCGCCAGAGCAGTTTCATCGATTGAGAAGCGTGCACAGAAACGCGCATTGCCTGCATAATTTTCAAGCGGACAGCAAAGCCGCTCAATCGGTAATTTTCCCTCGCATTGCCTTTACTTTCCCGCGCGTACTCTTGCCATCCAGCCGCTTCTGCTGCGAACTGCGCGTAGGCTTTGTCGGCCTGCGTTTTTTGGGTACTATGGCCACGCTTGCGATCAGTTCCTGCAACCGGCGCAATGCTTCTTTCCTGCTCTTGTCCTGACTGCGGCCCTGCTGCGCCTTGATAACGATCATGCCTTCCCTGGTAATGCGCTGATCGTTCAGTTGCAAAAGTCTTTCTTTATAGAGTTCCGGCAGCGACGACGCAACAATATCGAAACGCAGATGGATCGCTGTGGCTACCTTATTCACATTCTGGCCGCCCGGTCCCTGCGCGCGAATGGCGCTGATCTCGATATCGCTATCGGGAATGGTTATTTCTTTCGATATTTGCACCATCGCTCCTAAAAGAGCTTATTAATGTGCAGAGCATAAATAATCTTCACCATATCAGGAATCCCTCCGCCGTTTGAAAACGCTAGGAAATTGCCGGGCTTTCGTACCTGTTCCGGAATGAATTAAATCCGTTACGTCTACCAGATTCGTCGAATAGGCGTCAGCCAACCGGTCGATCATTTCTCTGAGTTGATCAGAATCAGGATGATAGCGGTACTGCAAAGGTTGGTGCCCGGCAGGAATCAATACTCCCGCATTGCATAAACCTGAAAGCAGGTTCCGCGCTGTCTTGTCGCTTACATAAAGCCGCGGTGCAAGCCGCTTGATATCCCAGCCATGCTCGGGTTCGTTACGCAACAGAAGCATCGCCTCCAGATAAGGTACGGATGCAATGCTTGCAAGAATAAAGCACCTTACATCGTCGGGGATCGGAACCGGCGCCATGATTTCTGTGACAGGTTGCCTTGAAAGCAGATGACAGACGAATCTTTAAAGTTTCTGCAAGCTTTGAGGCAGCCGGGCAAATTGAAATAAAAGTTTGATCTTCAGGATAACGGCCGACTGACTACCGGGGTGTACCGGAAGGCCGCATTTCGACGAAAGATTCTTGATCGATTCCGGGAAAACAGGATTAGAAGCCGGCACCAGCAAAAGCTTACCCCGTATTCTTGATCGGTTGCAATGAGAGTTTCAAAAAATATGACAATATCTGATAGAGGTCAGGGGCCATACATGAATCGGCTGGCCGATTGTTTCCACGGTGCCTGCTTGAAAATCGCGTCGGCTTTTTGCAAATAGCCAATTCGCTTTCATATCAGAAACGAGAAGACTGCCAGTACGAATAATGAATAGCAGAAATTTATCTGCTCCGCCATCTGCTCTATAACGTGCGATGCGATGGAACGCTTATTGCCTAGTTGAAGCGGCGTAGTCGCGGCAGCATCACTATTGCGCGCGTTTGCCTTTAGTTTGCCTCTGTAACTTTGTCCGCATGAACGAGCCCTTTCTCTTTTGCTTATCATCAACGAATGTCCTTTCGGTCGCGTCGTCGCGCAACAGGCATCGTCCCCTTTTTTACATGCATCGCGCGGTTTTTACCGTAGGCGACCGGCAACGTCGCAGTGGCTGGATGCCGGCAAATAATTTTTTAATGTAAATATTTGATATGAACCCAATCACAAGCATGCATTTGCCTTCGGTACCAGACCCGACCCGGATCGAAATCTGGGGTGGGCTCGAATGTACGGTTGCGCGCATCGGCGATTCTTTTCGCAACCAGATCGCTGAAACCGGCCATATCGACCGGTTGAGCGATCTTGACGCGATCGCCGCATTGGGCATTCGTACGCTGCGCTATCCGATCCTGTGGGAGACGATATCGCCTGACGATCCGGACAGATCGGACTGGCGCTGGCATGACGAGCGTCTGGGACGGCTACGCGATCTCGGCATTGCGCCTGTCGCCGGCCTGATCCACCATGGCAGCGGGCCGCACTATACCAATCTGCTTGACCCGGCATTGCCGGAATTGCTTGCACGCCACGCGGAACGTGTTGCTTGCCGTTATCCATGGATCAGCATGTTTACCCCCGTAAACGAACCGCTCACTACTGCACGGTTCAGCGGCCTATACGGCCACTGGTATCCGCACGGAAAGGACATGCGGACTTTTCTGCGCACGTTGATCAACCAATGCCGCGCAGTCGTGCTGTGCATGCGCGCGATCCGCCGCGTCACGCCGGATGCCCGGCTGGTGCAAACCGAGGACCTCGGAAAAACTTTCAGCACGCCGCTGCTGCAATATCAGGCCGACCATGAGAATGAACGGCGCTGGTTGAGCTTCGATCTTTTATGCGGCCGCATCGATCGCACACATTCCTGGCATCAGACCTTCCTGGACGTCGGCATTGACGAAAAGGAGCTCAGTTTTTTTGTCGAGGAGCCATGTACGCCCGATATCATCGGTATCAACCACTACCTGACCAGCGAACGTTTCCTCGATCATCGGCTGCATCATTATCCGCAGCATCACCACTGCGGAAACCATTTCCATCATTATGCCGATGCCGAGGCAGTCCGGGTCGACTTGCCGCACGGCGAGACCGGACCGCTGGCCCGCCTGCGCGAGGCGTGGGAGCGTTATCGATTGCCGCTGGCGGTGACGGAAGCACATCATGGATGCAGTCGCGACGAACAGTTGCGCTGGCTGATGGAAGTATGGAACGCCGCCAACCAACTCAAGGCCGAAGGCGCGGATATCCGGGCCGTGACCGTGTGGTCGCTGCTCGGCGCGGTCGATTGGAACACGCTGCTGACGCAGCGCAACGGCTTTTATGAGCCCGGTCCTTTCGACGCGCGCTGCAATCCATTGCGACCGACCGCTCTCGCTGCGGCTGCCGCGTCGCTGGCGACAACCGCAGACTTCGATCATCCGGCACTCGACCGCGCCGGCTGGTGGCGGCGCGACGAGCGGTTTTACCGGCCGACAGGGCCCAGTGGAATCGCGCGCATCGCCGGGGCGCCGCGCCGGCTCGCGATTACCGGTGCAACCGGCACGCTTGGTCATGCATTTTCACGCATATGCAATAGCCGCGGACTCGATCATGATTTACTGAGCCGCGCCGACATGGATATCACCAATGCCGCATCGGTCGAGGGCGCACTTTCCCGCCGGCGGCCCTGGGCGGTGATCAATACCGCCGGTTATGTCCGCGTGGCCGAGGCACCGCACAATGCGGAGCGCTGCTATCGCGAAAACGCCAGTGGCGCGGAAATACTGGCGCATGCCTGCGCCAGGCTTGGCATTCCGTTCGTGACCTTTTCTTCCGATCTGGTATTCGATGGCCGGCTGGGACGCGCATATGTCGAAAGCGATCAGGTGAGCCCTGCCTGTATCTATGGCGGCAGCAAGGCAGAGGCGGAGAGGAGGGCATTGAACGCATGCCCGCAGGCGCTGGTCGTCCGCACCAGCGCATTCTTCGGCCCGTGGGACCGTTATAACTTTGTACATGCAGCATTGCGCGATCTGTCGGCCGGGAACCGGGTCGAAGCAAGCGGCGGACTTATGGTGTCGCCCACGTATGTACCCGACCTGGCTCAAGCCACGCTCGACCTGCTGATCGATGGCGCGACGGGGGTATGGCATCTCGCTAACCAGGGTGTGATTTCGTGGCACGAGTTCGCCTCGCGCGTGGCGCTGGAGGCCGGGGTCGATGTTGCACCCCTCGTCAAGACCGGCGACGGCAATAAACGCATTACCGCCTTGTCAAGCGAACGCGGCTTGATCCTGCCTCCTCTGGACAGCGCAATCGAGCGTTTCGTCCACGACAGCACTATTGCATGGGGAACGGGCAATACGTCTGTAATTGCGACCGGGTAACGCGGGAGCTGCGCGCCAGTGACGGTAGCATAAAGTTATTGTGTACCAATCTTTTTCATGCCTGCGGGAACAGGCCAGGATAGTTGTACTCAAAGTCGGCATAGTTAATAAAATATGGGAGCCTCATGGCTGATAATGCATATCCGCGGCCGCAACTGGTGCGCGAACATTGGCAATCGCTCAACGGTTTGTGGAAATTTACTTTCGACAATACCAATCAGTACAAACATCCGGCCGACCCCATTAGCTGGTCTCATCAAATCCAGGTCCCTTATCCGCCGGAATCTGAAACCAGCGGCGTGGGTGACCGTGGTTTTCACCGGGCCTGCTGGTATGAGCGCGACTTCGATATCAAGGCTGGCGAAGACCGCGTGGT
>DASYKE010000022.1:0-3951 GCA_035995725.1 Burkholderiaceae bacterium
CGAATTGGCTAAGTCATTGATTTATCGGTATTATAAACTTGGGTTGCACGAATCGGAAATCGGCATCGTCCAGCGGATTTCTAACGGGTAAAATACGGTCATGACTTCACCGCAATTTATCCATCTCCGGCTGCACTCCGAATATTCAATCGTCGATGGCCTTGTGCGCATCGACGATGTAGTCAAAGCTGCTGCAAAGGATGCGCAAGCCGCACTCGCACTCACCGACTTGGCGAACCTGTTCGGCATGGTCAAATTCTACAAGGCGGCGCGTGGCAAAGGCGTCAAGCCGATCGTTGGCTGCGATGTCTGGATCACGAATAACGATGATCGCGACAAACCCTCGCGTCTGTTGTTATTGGTTAAAAATTCTGCTGGATACCTGCAGTTGTGCGAACTGCTTTCGAAAGCATGGCTGACAAACATGCATCGTGGCCGTGCAGAAATTCGCGCGGAGTGGCTTCAGGAATTGCAACCGCAAGGCGGCTTGATCGCACTGTCCGGCGCGCATTTCGGCGACATCGGCATCGCTATCGATAACGGCAATCTGACAGCGGCCGAACGTTGCGCGCGGCGCTGGGCCGGCATTTTCCCAGGTCATTTTTATATCGAAGTGCAGCGTGCCGGCCAGCCCAATATGGAGCAGCAGGTAAGGCATGCAGTGGCGCTCGCAGCCCGGCTGCAATTGCCGGTGGCGGCAACCCATCCGGTGCAATTTTTATCCAACGAAGAATTCATCGCGCATGAGGCGCGCACCTGTATATCCGAAGGCGAGATCCTCGCCAACCCTCGCCGTGCCAAGCGTTTCAATGCCCAGCAATGCTTTAAGACGCAGGCTGAAATGGCCGCGCTGTTCGCCGATATGCCCGCCGCGCTGCAAAACACGGTTGAAATTGCCAAACGCTGCAATCTGATCCTTGAACTGGGCAAGCCGAAGCTGCCGCGCTTTCCGACACCGGAGGGCGTCACGATCGATGAGTTTCTCGTGATGCAGGCACAGGAAGGGTTGAATAAACGTCTGCTGCACCTGTATCCGGATGAACCCGTGCGCGAGCAGCAGCGGCCGCGTTACGAAGCGCGGCTGAAGTTCGAGACCGATACCATTATCAAGATGGGTTTCCCCGGTTATTTCCTGATCGTGGCCGATTTTATCCAATGGGCTAAGAACAATGACGTACCGGTAGGACCCGGCCGCGGTTCGGGCGCCGGGTCGTTGGTCGCATATTCGCTGTCGATTACCGACCTCGATCCGCTGGCATACAACCTGCTGTTCGAGCGATTCCTTAATCCGGAGCGGGTATCGATGCCAGACTTCGATATCGATTTCTGCCAAGAAGGTCGCGACCGTGTGATCCAGTACGTGAAAGACCGCTATGGCAAGGATGCGGTGTCGCAGATAGCGACGTTCGGCACGATGGCAGCGAAAGGTGCGGTGCGCGACGTCGGACGGGTGCTCGATTTCGGCTACAACTTTTGCGATGGCATATCCAAGCTGATTCCGTTCAAGCCGGGCAAACTGGTAACGATTGCCGATGCCATCAAGGAGGAACCCTTGCTCGCGGAACGCATGGAAAGCGAAGAGGAGGTCAGGCAACTGCTGGAGCTCGCGCAGCAAGTCGAAGGCATCGCACGCAACATCGGCATGCATGCCGGAGGCGTATTGATCGCACCGGGCAAGCTGACCGATTTCTGCCCGCTGTACACGCAGGGAGGCGATGCCGGTGTTGTCTCGCAATATGACAAGGACGACGTGGAGGCCGTGGGTCTGGTCAAGTTCGACTTTCTCGGTTTGACTACGCTAACGATTCTCGATCGGACAGTGCGCTATATCAAGCAGCTCAATCCGGCAATGGCCGACTTCAGTCTGGACAAATTGCCGCTGAATGACAAGGCGTCGTACGAGTTGTTGACGAAGGCAAAAACCGTCGCCGTATTCCAGCTGGAAAGCCGCGGCATGCAGGGCATGCTGAAAGATGCCCGGCCCGATCGCTTTGAGGACATCATTGCGCTGGTGGCATTGTATCGTCCGGGTCCGATGGACTTGATTCCGGACTTTTGCAGACGCAAGCATGGCGAGCGCTTCGATTATCCCGATCCCCGGACTGAAAGTATTTTGTCCGAAACATACGGCATCATGGTGTACCAGGAGCAGGTGATGCAGATGGCGCAGGTCATCGGCGGCTATTCGCTCGGAGGCGCGGATCTGTTGCGGCGTGCAATGGGCAAGAAGAAGGCCGAAGAAATGGCGGAACACCGCCAGATTTTCCGCGATGGCGCGGCCAAGAACGGCTTGACCCAGGAAAAGGCCGACGAAATTTTCGACTTGATGGAAAAATTTGCCGGCTACGGTTTCAACAAGTCGCACG
The DNA here is from genome assembly GCA_035995725.1 of Burkholderiaceae bacterium. Taxonomy (GTDB): domain Bacteria; phylum Pseudomonadota; class Gammaproteobacteria; order Burkholderiales; family Burkholderiaceae_D; genus JAQGLW01. The sequence continues at coordinate 2,367 of DASYKE010000022.1, forward strand.
CCGCTGCCTATGCACTGCTGTCGTATCATACCGCGTACCTGAAAGCGCATCATCCGGCCGCGTTCATGGCAGCCAACTTGTCGCTGGCGATGGACGATACCGACAAGATAAAAATCCTGGTCGAAGATGCTGCCGACATATGCGGTCTGGAATTGCTGCCGCCCGACATCAATCTGTCGGATTATCGGTTTACACCGGTAGGTGAACCGGGCAAACGCGCAACGCAAATCCGCTATGGCCTTGGCGCGGTGAAAGGGTCGGGCCAAAATGCGATTGAAGCAATCATCGCTGCCCGCAGGGAGGGGCAGTTTACCGACTTGTTCGATTTCGTCAAACGGGTGGACAAGCGCCAGATCAATCGGCGCACCATCGATGCGTTGATCCGCGCCGGCGCGTTCGATTCCTTCAATGTCGATCGCGCGATTCTGCTGGCATCGGTCGGTTTGGCGATGGAGAGTGCCGAGCAGGCCGAAGCATCGGCCAATCAGGTCAGTTTGTTCGGCGGCGGCGATAGTGATCTGGATACCGCGCCAGCCTATGTCAGGGCGGCGCCGTGGAGTGAAAAGCAGAAGCTGACCGAAGAGAAAGCGGCACTCGGCTTTTATCTGTCCGGCCACCTGTTCAATGCGTACGCACAGGAAGCGCGCAAATTCGCCCGCACCAAGTTGTGCGATCTTGCCCCGGGGCGCGAGCCGAAAATCATTGCCGGCGTCATCGCTGCGGTGCGCACGCAGATGACGCAGCGCGGCAAGATGGTTATCGTGACGCTCGATGATGCCAGCGCTACCGTTGACGTTACGGTATACAACGAGCTTTACGACCCTAACAAGAGCCTGTTCAAGGAGGATGAATTTCTGGCGGTGCAAGGCAAAGTGTCGGAGGACCGGTTTTCCGGCGGCCTGCGGATTACGGCGGACAAAGTGATGGATATCGCCGCGGCGCGCGCATCGTTCGTCAAGGCGCTACGTCTGTCGATGAACGGACAGGCGGATGCCAGGAAGCTGCGTGAACTGATTGCGCCCTATCAACAAGCCGGAAGCGCATGCCCGGTGATACTGCAGTACACAAAGGATGGCGCGTTGGGCGAGATCAGGCTGTCGGACGAATGGCGGGTACGCGCAGATGACACGCTGCGCATGAAGTTGTGCGAGTGGCTGACGGAAGAAAATGTCTGGTTCGAGTATTAAGAACCTCCAGAAAAATGAAGGCGTAGTAGGGCGGATGAGCGAAGTGTTATCCGCTGCGCCGATTGCGCCTCTTGCCGACATACTGCCAATTCATTATATTGGAGGCATCAAGTCGTCCTGTCGAAGGGCAGGACAGCGGCGTTATTGTATTTTCTCTTCTGGCCTCGGATGATTACGCAATCCTATCGGCGCTTCGATGATTCCACTTTTCATGCGGTCTTCGACTCGCTTGCGGTTCTCCGATTCCGTGGTACGCGCATTTTCCTTGTGCCACAAATGGAACACTTCGGTCGAGAATGCGCCGCCTTTGCGCCTGACGCCAAGTCGGGCCAGGCGCAAGACTAAATCGACGTCTTCATGGCCCCAGCCGGTAAAGCTTTCATCGAATCCATTGACCA
>DASYKE010000023.1:0-20401 GCA_035995725.1 Burkholderiaceae bacterium
GCGTCTGCCGATGTTTTCGTCGCCAGGTCGCCGAGCGAAACCATGCCGATCAGCCGATTATTCCGATCCATTACCGGCACCCTCCGGATTTGGACGTCACGCATCTTGTCCATCACGTCATCGATCTGCTCATCTTCGAAACAGTACTGCACGTTTCCACTCATCACTTCGCTTACCGGCGTCGAAGCTGCCGACATGTCGCTGGCCACGCCGCGAACAGTGATATCACGATCGGTCACCATCCCGATCAGGTTCTGGCCGTCCAGAACCGGCAAGGCTCCCACGTTGAGCTCATCCATTGCTTGCGCAGCGCGCTGCAATGAGTCGTCCGGCCCGACACTGCGCACATCTCTGGTCATGATGTCTGAAATCTGGATCATCGCTTTTCCTTCATGAAATTGTAGAAACTGCGCAAGCCGGATCACCTCTTCCGTCGTCGATTGCCGCGATCGAAAGCTGTGTCAATGGAATTGTTCGATGTCGATACGGCGACCCGCAGCGGTATTGCAGGAAACGGTGCTATTAACCTGACGCCTCGGTAGCGGATGACATCAGTACAAGCAAGACCTGCACCAAGCCCTGAGCGGACGCAGGCATCATCGATGCTCGCGTAGCCGGAGCCATGATGCAACCGCTCACATCATTCGATCACGCCGAGCCGGCCGCTGTGGCTGCCCATATACCAAAGGCGCCCTTTCGCGTCGACGATCATCTTGCGGATACCTTCATTCTTGGTCGGCAATGCAAGCACGCGGAATTTTTCGGTGGCTGGATCAAACAGCGTGACTGTATCGGTACCTATCTCGTTGGCCCATACCTTGCCCGCGCCATCGACCGTCACTGCATACGGATTCCCTGATGGCCCGGCAGGCATGTCGATGCTCTTGATCAGCTTCGCGCTCTTCGCGTCGATATGACTCAGCTTGCCGTCGCCGTAGCGCGCCACCCACAACGTGTCATCGGGCGCCGCGGCAATGCGGCGCGGCAGCGAGCCGCGGCCCAGATCGATTTCCGTTACGCGTCCTGTCACGGCATCGATACGTCCGACGCGCTGGCCGCTGGCTTGGCAAAACCAGACATTGCCTTCCTTGTCCATCGCCAGGCCGTAAGGGCCGTCGCGCGTGGAAAATTCGGTCATCTTTCCGCTACCGCGATCGAAGCGCGTGACCTTGTCGGCAGACTGATTGGTGAACCACAATGCTTCACGGCCTTTGCGATTATCGGAAATAATGGTGTGCGGACTGCCGCCGGAAGGAGTTTTATGCGCGACCATCCGGCCCGGCTGGCCATTTTGAAACGGAATTTCCAGCAGCGTGCCATTGCCGTTGCCGGTCATCCACACCGTGCCCTTTTCATCGACTACCAATCCGTGCGGCTGTGTACCGGCAGGCAATTCCCATTCATCGAATTTTTGCGTGGCGGGATCGAAGCGCGCCAGTCGGTTGCCGTGCATCACCGCTATATAGATCCGGCCATCGGGCGCGGCGGCGGGGTCGCGCGCAAATTTAGGCGTCGGCACCGGCCATTCCGATATCCTGCCGGCCGGTTGCGATATGCCGGGAAGAACCGTGTAGTTGGAGCCGCCGGCAATCGCCAGCACGGGTACGATCAGCGTCAACAGAATGGCTCGCATGATGTGTTCCTTTCAAGTGCGGGAACAAGCATTGTGCATCATGGTGGCCGGACTTGCAGCCTCGAATCGCAGCGCTTGCGCAATCTGCGCATTACTTCGAGAATGCTTGCCCTTGCTCCAAACACTTGCCCGGAAAGCCATCCCATGGCTACAGCGACTGTTTGTTGCTTGTCCGCTTTACTTGTGCGCAACGGCAATACTGGCGGCAGCATCGGAATGACATGTCCCATGTACTGACGAGGGATGTAATAATCCCGCATCACCCGAAAAGGCTCCGACTCATTTGGACAGCAGGCGCAGTCCGCATATGACCGTCAAATAGACGTGCGGCTGCTCTGCCACTTATCCACATTACCCGTGGACAATTCTGTGGATAACTCGCGAAAACATCATCTAAACACATGATTTCTAATGCTTCTATTGCATTGATACAAATCAATGCAATAGAAGCTCTCTGTCGCTGATCGTCAAGCACCGGGTTCAGCGATAGCACCCTTTTCAAGTATGGAGAAGTCAGGGGCGTATTACTTCTGTTACCTTCACATCGTACGGCCGGCCGGTCAACCATTATGGCCGCGAGGAAGTAACGGGGGACGGTTTGGACCTCATGGAATCGCCGCATTTCGCGCACGTCACGGACAAACACGTCCGGCCTCACATGATGCAATTGATTCAAATCGGCATTACACGCACCACAAGCTTTGAATCAAACATCTCGTTTTCCCATTTGAGCTGCTCAATAGATTGCGCCGCTAAGCGATTGACAGCATATCCACGCGGATTTGCAATCACCCGCGCGCCTGACACTTCATAATCAAAGCTGTCATGGACATGACCATGAATCCACAAATCAGACTTCTGCAGCAATGGCGTCAAATCGCTGACGAAAGCCGCATTCAATGGTGTGCCTGCATAGCGAGGATGGAGGGAATTCGGATGCGGGCCATGGTGCGTGACAACCACAGTAGGCCCATCGAAGTATTCATCCAGTTTCGTTTCCAGCCAATCTCTCGATCTTCGGTGAATTTCCAAGGCATCCCGGGCAGTAAACCGTCCTTGTTGTGTACGGATGAGACGATGATCGTTCAGACTCATTTCAGCTTCGTTCATCGCCTTGCGGAAATTGGCCGAATCCAGGCGGTAGTCTGTCCATAGACAGCAACCCAGGAACCGCACACCGTTCAGCACATATTCGTCTCTTTCGAGATAGTGCACTTGGCTGCCCTTTGAAGCAACGCGCATTTTCTCGATGAGATCAAAATACTGTTCGTGATACGCCTCATGGTTTCCATGCACATAAATGACCGGCACCGGCCAATCTGCGAAAGCGGCAATGGCCCTGGTGCTGTGATGAATATCACCGGCGATTACCAGAACGTCCGCGCCGGCGGATTCGATGACGCGATAGTCTGGAAATTGCTTTTCCAAAAACTCCAGATGCAAGTCGGACGCGATTTGGATTTTCATTCTCGGAAAGGTAATCGAATGACTTTGACGAGCTGTGTTTGAGTATCCAATGTTGGATATTGCAAGCAGTCCCCTCTAGCTGCTTTAACGAAGGCCCAATACAGAACTTTGTCCCGTTTCAGCGGATAAAAATTCATTTTTTTCTGTTTTTAGCATTTATGATTGGCAATTCATTCTGTTGCTCAGCAAAGGCCGTCAAAAGATTCGAATACTACGGGATGCCTGGTATCGATAACGGGCAGAAGATGTGTTTGCGCGTCGGACAAACGAGTGCGTCTCGAATAGGCGCTCTTTAAAGGTTCTCCCCTCTTTCCGCTTGCTAAACATACGTACTCAATGAGGAAATTGCTCGCCAAAGGCAGAATTGCTACGCAATCCACAGCTTGTAAAGCCGCTTCGCCGTTTCGTTGACTACGTTATTTTTCACCGGCTGTGTCGGCTATGTCATCTCAAAGAACACAATCATAGCCCTCTGGTATAGACTCCCGGGAAAGTTTCTGACGGATTAGGCGCAGCGCAAGGCTGAGCTAGACAATCCGGCAGAAACCTTCCTGAATTGTTGAAACGAATCCGCTGAATCAAATAAGGGGCACAGAGGACGAAGCGCGATTTGTTAAAGAGATAGCCTACTATCCCCTATTCCCCGCAGTCAGAAAAACCGAACCGCATAGATAGGCGGCAGCGTGGTCGAAATCTCTCGCCAGGAATCGCCGCTGTTTTGGGAAACCCAGAGCCCGCCGGTAGTCGATCCCATCAGCAGAGTCTGTCCGTCATCCGATACCGCAAGACCATGTCGGTAGATCAGATCGTAACAATGTTGCTGCGGCAGCCCTGTGCGCAATGCCTCGAACGACTTGCCACCGTCGCGTGTGCGGGTAACCGACAGCGCAGCATCGACCGGGATGCGCTTCTCGTCCTTGACGGCAGGCACGAACCATGCGGTATCGGGATCGTGCGGATGCGCGGCAACGGCGAAACCGAAGTCCGACACCAGGTTCGGAGATTGTTTGTCTATCCGCTGCCAGGATGCGGCCGCGTCGGCCGAGCGCCAGATGCCGTTGTGATGCTGGCACCAGAATACGTCCGGCGCAGCATCGCATTGCACGATCCGATGCGGGTCCTGGATATTTTGATCATAGGCGCGCTCGGGCGGCATGAAGTCTGCGCACATGCCGGCAGCGCTCAGCTTCCAGCTTGCCGCGCCATCGCGTGTGACCCATACGCCGCCGCAGGAGACGGCAATCGTCAGATGGCGGCTGTCACGCGGATCGACGCAGATCGAATGAATGCCGGGCAGGTCGAAACCGCCGCCGAACCATTCGCTGCGTTCGGAGAGATCCCATAGCGAGCGAATCAGCTCCCACGAGTCGCCGCGATCGCGCGACCGGAACAATCCGCCGGGCAGCGTGCCGGCCCACAGCACGCCGGGCTCGTCGACGCCCCCGGCGGCCAGCGACCAGATCACCGAGAGTTTCCAGGCAACTTCGTTCTTGCTCTCTTCGGGTTGCGGTGGGTAGGCAGGCACGGCAATTTCAGTCCAGGCGTCGGCGCCCTTGTCGCGACGATGCAGCTTGACGCCGAAATGGCCGAGGTTGAGCGCGGCATAGAGCGTGCCGTCGCGCCGGTCGAACAGCATCATGGTCACGGGCTCGGCGAGAAAGCTGGACGGTCCGATGGACCAGCTGCCCCTATTGCGGACCAGCTCGAACAATCCTTTGCGTGTGGCAATCAGTGCGCGATCTTGCATCATCAACCTCCTGACAGTGCTTGCAGTACATGGATGCTGCTATCCGCAGCAAGTGGATTTTTGAGGCTGACGTGATCGCTTACACGATGTCCGTCGATGAAAATCACGACGTGGCGCCGCAGATGACCTTGCTCGTCGAGTATGTAGCCGCGCAGCCGCGGATTGACCGCAAATGCGGCTTCCAGCGCATCACGCAGCGTCGCAGCTGAAGTGTCGACTTCAGGCAGTTCGGTGAAGCGTCGCAGTTGCTGAGTAAAGACAATCTTCGACATGGGGAAAAATTATTTGATTTTCGATTTGCACGATTGCCGGGCTTCGTTTATACGGCCCTACTCGCTTTTAAGGATATTACCTCTTGGTATTTATTTTTAGCAAACTGGATTTATTGACGTGCTTTTTATCGAAAATAAAAGGGTAAGACCCATGTCAAATCAATCTATTGGTCGCGTATGTTCGTCTTGCGGCACAGAAATCGGCTATTTGTTACAGGAAATCAATAGTATGGCCAATAAAGTGTCGCGCTATTGCGTATAAATAATAGCAAACCGTGATTTATTTGAAGCATTGACGGTCTATCTTTTATCGCTCGGTTATCGAGAGGAGAACGAGGTGATTATCAGGCACACCCTCATCAGAATCTTCCTGACGGTTCTTGTCGCCATGGCGATGTCGCAGCAGGCAGTTGCGAGCACCGATATCTCAAGCTTCGCATTCGTGCAGGATGACGGCTCGCTGAAAGTCAGCGGCTATCATATTTACCTCTACGGCATCTATATTCCGCCGACCGATCAATCCTGCTACACCTTCGTCAGACCCATACCATGCGGAACCAGGGCATCGTTAGCCCTCGATTTCAAGATCGGCGGCGACTTCGTTCACTGCATGCCAATGGCACATAACGCTGACGGCAGCATCACGGCCAGTTGCACATTTGATGGCGAGGATTTGAGCGCATGGATGCTGCAGAGAGGATGGGCGGTGGCGTTGCCGGACGCCCCTTTTCAATACGCCGCGCTGGAAAAGATTGCGCGTGCGCAAGGAATTGGCATCTGGGGAGTGCCGATCGATATTATCAGGAAGCAGCGATAGGTCTTGCTGCGATAACAGATAACCAGCCACGTTTTGCTACGGCTTTGCAGGTGACAGCGAGTGGTCCGCCGTTGTTGCCAGATTGATATACGCGCTGCTTTCCCTCAAAGGATTTTAATCTCAGCCCTCGTGCTGATACCGAAGCCGCTCCTCTTCCTCTTTCCGAGCCAATTGAATCTCTCGCATGACGGCGCCAACATCGGCCGGGCGTTTGTCGAGTGCGACGCGGCCGGTCAGCACGGTATCGTGGCGCAGCAGGCCGGCCTGGTAGAGCGCCCAGATTTCCTTGCCGTAGCGGGCGGCGGCAAGCTGCGGTGCGAAATGGCCGAAAAAAGTCGTCAGGTTGGCGACGTCGCGTTCGAGCATCGCGCCGGCCGCGGTATTGCCCGCGGCGTCGATCGCTTGAGGCAAATCGATGATAACGGGCCCGTCGCGGTCGACCAGGATATTGTATTCGGACAGATCGCCGTGGATGACGCCGGCGCACAGCATCAGCACCACCTGGTGCAGCAGCTGCGCATGATATTGCAACGCCAGCGCTTCGGTGAGCTGCACATCGTTGAGCCGCGGCGCGGCATTGCCTGCGGCATCCGTTACCAAGTCCATCAGCAGCACACCCTCGAAACAGATATAGGGCTTCGGCACCCGCACGCCGGCGGCGGCAAGACGATACAACGCATCCACCTCGGCGTTCTGCCATACCTCTTCCTGCATCTTGCGCCCGTAGCGGGTGCCCTTCTCCATCGCGCGCGCCTGTCGGCTGTTTTTTACCCGTCGGCCTTCCTGGTAGGAGGCGTTTTGATGAAAGCTGCGCTGATTAGCCTCCTTGTACACTTTCGCGCAACGAATCTCTTCGCCGCAGCGGACCACATATACGGTGGCCTCTTTGCCGCTCATCAGCTGGCGGATTACCGTGTCGACCAAGCCTTCATCGATCAGCGGCTGGATTCTTTTTGGAGTTTTCATAAGGGTGTGAGGCGTTCGAACGGTTGGGAAGGAACCCCAGGCCAGCGGGTCGGGATCACTTGAGCGGATTCAGATGCGCAGTCCGTTCACGCAGTCCGTTCATTTAACCGGTCCATCGCTTGGCCAGTTCCCGGCAATGCTCAGCAAGTATTTCAACTTGAAACCCGGTTGGGCAGCCATTGCCTGACGATGTTCCACCTGCATGCTGCCGGGACTGCTTTTTCCCTCCAATGTTGAAAACGAATTTTTTGGACAAGTCTGCGTACGGGGTGGTCGACATCATGTCATAAAACGGTGCGCATCGCACTCCTTCTTGTGATGTCTGCAGAATCGACAGGTTTTTGTACAGGCCTTAATAACAAGAAAAACAAGAAAGCTTAGTTGCCAAATTCGTTACTTCATGTCTGACAGCTTGTCCATGAAAGCCTGCGCAGGCATCCAAAGCTGTCATACTATCGGATTCCTTACCCCCTAAGTCCTGCGTCCCGCTCCCGGCGCATATTTCCAATACAATGCAGTCCATGACGGAATCGCCAAAAAACCTGTTTTCCTATCCTCGTTACCGGACCAGCCCTGCCGGGCCGGCGCCGTTTCTGCCGATGTCGCGCGCAGAGATGGACGTGCTCGGCTGGGATTCGTGCGACGTGATCCTGGTGACCGGCGATGCCTATATCGATCATCCGAGTTTCGGCATGGCGCTGGTGGGGCGGCTGCTGGAAGCGCAAGGCTTTCGGGTCGGCATCATCAGCCAGCCGGACTGGCTGTCGGCCGATGCCTTCCGCACGCTGGGCAAGCCGAACCTGTATTTCGGCGTGACGGCGGGGAATATGGATTCGATGGTCAATCGCTATACTTCCGACAAAAAAATCCGCTCCGAAGATGCGTACACGCCGAACGGCGAACCGAACAAGCGGCCCGACCGCGCACTGGTCGTCTATGCGCAGCGCGCGCGTGAAGCCTATCCCGATGCGAACATCGTGATCGGCAGCATCGAAGCGAGCCTGCGCCGCATCGCGCATTACGATTACTGGTCCGACAAGGTAAAGCGTTCGGTGCTACCCGACTCCAAGGCCGATATCCTGCTGTTCGGTAATGCGGAACGCGCACTGGTCGCGCTGACGCACCGGCTGGCGGCAGGCGAGCCGATCAAGGCTATCCGCGATTTGCGCGGCACCGCTTTCATGGTGCCGCGCGGCTGTAAACCTGCCGACGACTGGGCCGAAGCCAATTCGACCCGCGTCGATACGCCGGGCCGCATCGAGCCGCATCCCGATCCGTATGAAATGAAGTCGAAGGAAGACGCCAGCTGCAAGACGGAAGACAAACCGGCGGAACAGCCGGTGCTGATCCTGACCCGCGAAGAGCGTCAGGCCGCGCTGAAGGAAATACGCAACAAGACCGTGGTGCGTCTGCCATCTTACGATGTGATCAAGGATGATCCGGTGCTGTATGCGCATGCGTCGCGCGTGTTCCACCTGGAGTCAAATCCCGGCAATGCGCGTGCGCTGGTACAGGGGCACGGCGAACGCGACGTGTGGCTGAATCCGCCGCCGCTGCCGCTGGCGATGGACGAGATGGACGGCGTCTATGACATGCCGTATGCGCGTGCGCCGCATCCGAGCTACGGCAAGGCGAAAATCCCGGCCTGGGACATGATCCGCTTCTCAGTCAATATCATGCGCGGCTGTTTCGGGGGCTGCACCTTCTGCTCTATCACCGAACACGAAGGGCGCATCATACAGAGCCGCTCCGAACCGTCGATCCTGCGCGAAATCGAACTGATCCGCGACAAGACCAAGGGATTTACCGGCACCATCTCCGACCTTGGCGGGCCGACCGCCAACATGTACCGGCTGGCATGCAAGGACAAGAAAATCGAAGAATCGTGCCGCCGCCTGTCGTGCGTGTATCCGACCATCTGCTCGAACCTTGGTACCGATCACAGCAAATTGATCCAGCTGTACCGCAAAGCGCGCGCGATTCCCGGCGTCAAGAAAATCCTGGTGAGCTCGGGCTTGCGCTACGACTTGGCTGTGCGTTCGCCCGAATACGTGAAAGAACTGGTCACGCATCACGTCGGCGGCCTGCTGAAGATTGCGCCCGAACATTCCGAAGAAGGACCGCTGTCGAAAATGATGAAGCCCGGCATGGGCGCGTACGACAAGTTCAAGGAACTGTTCGACAAGTATTCGAAAGAAGCCGGCAAGGAGCAGTACCTGATCCCGTACTTCATCGCGGCGCATCCGGGCACGACCGATGAGGACATGCTGAATCTTGCATTGTGGCTGAAGAAAAACAACTTCCGCCTGGACCAGGTGCAGACCTTCATGCCGACGCCGATGGCGCTGGCGACTGCGATGTATCACACGCGGAAGAATCCGCTGCGCAAGGTGACTGCCGAATCGGAAACGGTTGAGACGGCACGAAGCGGAAAAATCCGCCGGCTCCACAAGGCCTTTCTGCGCTATCACGATCCGGCCAACTGGGAAATCATTCGGGAAGGACTGCAGCGCATGGGGCGGTCAGACCTGATCGGCAGCGGCGAACGGCATCTGGTGCCGAGACATTCGGCACCGACCGCCGGTCTGATGGCGGTGGAGCGGCGCAGGGAAACGCCGGGGCCGAACCAGCTCGCGAAAAAATTCGGCCAGAACAAGCCGCGCCCGGGCGGCGCTGTCGAGCGCAAACCGGTGGCCGGCCGGCCGGTGCGCAAGGGAGCGGCAGGTGCACCGAGGACTGGACGGAAATAATCAGCCACGTCTCACAAGCCGCAAAAATCGCCTCGATTTCCGTTAGCGGATTTGATCCTGTTTAACGAATTATAAAATGGATGCAATTGTCCGTTTGTGTTTATGAGTAGCGACTGTACCGCAGTGAATCCGTGAATTGGGATCAGAGTAATTTTCGCCATGAAACCGACGGAAAAAACTCTGATCCCAGTTCGCTTTGTCTGTCGCGCACTGAAAACTGCTGGATGTATGCGATATGGAACTGCACGGTATCGATTTCACTTCCGCTCCCACCAAACGCAAAGGCATCACGATCGCATCCGGCGAACTGGTCGGCGACGCTTATGTATTGCAGTCGCTTACTTCGCTGCACGACTATGTCGCCTTCGATGCGTGGTTGCGCAGGCCGGGACCGTGGCTGGGCGCGTTTGACTTTCCTTTTTCATTGCCGCGCGAACTGATCGAACATCTGGGCTGGCCGACCCAATGGGCGCCGCTGATCAAGCATGTCGCCGGATTGTCGCGCGCCGACCTGCGCAGCACCTTCAAAGCGTTTTGCGATGCGCGTCCGGTCGGCGGCAAGTTCGCGCATCGCGCCACCGACCTGCCTGCCGGTTCGTCGTCGCCGATGAAGTGGGTCAATCCGCCGGTCGCCTATATGCTGCATGCCGGCGTGCCGTTGCTGCTGGCGGCGGAGGTGACGGTGTACAGCCTGCATGTGGGCGATCCGTCGCGCATTGCACTGGAAGGATATCCGGGCCTGGTTGCGCGCTCCATCACCAGGGCATCGTACAAGAGCGACGAGCGCGCGAAACAGACGCCGGAGCGCCGGACCGCTCGCCTGCACATCGTCGATACGCTTGAACGCGGCGCGTATCCGCTTGGCGTGCGGCTTGCGGCAGGCGGCCGGCGCGACGCATTGATCGACGATGCCAGCGGCGATCTGCTCGACGCGGCCTTGTGCGGATTGCTCGCGGCATGGGCATGGCAGCGACGCGACACGCAATTCGGCTTGCCGGATTTCGATCCGCTGGAAGGGTGGATTGTGGGGGCTTAGCCAGCGTCGGCTGTAGCGATGTTCACGGCGCGGCAAGAATTACCAGGTGTTATCCGAATTTGCGGACCGCATCCAGGGCCAGGCCGGTGCCGATGCTGCCGAACAAATCCCCTTCCACTCGCCGCGCGGCGGGCACCAGTGCCGCTATTTTTTCGCGCAACAGTTGCACGCCGCTGGAGCCACCGGTAAAAAACACGGTATCCACCGCTCCGGCGGCAACACCTGCGTCGCGCAGCAGGTTCAACACGGTCTGTTCCACAGCGGAGGCCAGGCGCGAAATGGCCGTATCGAATTCGGCGCGATGCAACGTCAATGTCCGGCCTGGAGACAACCGATCGAGATCCAGTTGCGTAACCACGACGTCCGATAGCGCAATCTTGCCCTCCTCCACTTTAAGTGCCAGCCAGTGCCCCGCCCGCTGCTTGATCAGGTCAAGCAGTCGGTCGAGCTTGTCGCGCTCGCGGGCGTCGCGGTAGATATCCTTTAACTCCCGCCAGGTTTTTTGAGTATAGGCGAAATTGATTGTGTGCCAGGTTGCCAGATTGAAGTAGCAGCTCGACGGCACCTCGCTGTCATTCTTCAACCTGCTACCCATGCCCAGCAGCGGCATTACGCACGACAGGCTCAGATATTTGTCGAAATCGGTGCCGCCGATATGCACGCCGCCATTGGCAAGAATGTCGTCGCGCCGGTCGGCTTTATCCGCGCGCGCCGGCGCCAGCCGCACCAGCGAAAAATCCGACGTGCCGCCACCGATATCGACGATCAGCACCAGTTGTTCGCGCTCGATGCGGGATTCATAATCGAATGCGGCAGCGATCGGTTCATACTGGAATGCGATGTCGGCAAAACCGGCCGCGCGGGCGACTTCGGCCAGCGTGTTTTCAGCCAGCTTGTCGGCGGCGGCATCGCCGTCGATGAAAAAAACAGGACGCCCGAATACGGCACTGGAAAATTGCCGGCCGGCGGCGTGTTCGGCACGGCGCTTCAGTTCGCCGATAAATTGGGCCAACAGTGTGCGGTATGGCAACGCGTGACCGAGCACTTCGGTTTGGCCGTCGATCAGGCCGGTGCCTAACAGGCTCTTCAATGAGCGCATCAGCCGGCCCTCGTAGCCTGCCAGATAGTCAGACAGTGCAGCCCGGCCGAAGCTGACCACGTTTTCTTCCGCGTTGAAAAAGACAACCGATGGCAGCGTTGCCTTACCGTCTTCCAGCGGCAGTAATGCGGGTTGTCCGGGCCGGCTCCAGCCTACCGTCGAATTGGACGTACCAAAGTCCACGCCGCATGCGTTCGCCATCATGATTTCTGGTAAATTTAAAAGGGTGCCTATCTTATTGCATCGACCGGCGAAAGTCTTTCATTTATTGGGCCGGTATGATGGGAGAAATTCTGCATTCGGCAGCCGCTCGCCGAATCGAAAACAGGGCTGATGCTTGCAACTTTGTCACGTCAGTTCGCCTTCTTGGCAGCGTTTAAAGACGTTATCCACGGCAGTAGCTAATTGTTACCAAATAGTTCTTTATGTTACCAAATAGTTCTTTATCCCGTATGCGGTCGAATGTAATATGAAAATACAGCTCGCATCAAACAGGTGGCAACGTCGGAAGTGCGATTCAACCGCGATTCAGCGATTCAATGCGCGGATGCAACCAAAAACGAATGCGGCAAGTACTCAGAATGTCCGGTAACATGGAGATCGTCATGAAATTAGCCAAGCCGCTGTTGTTGTTTTCCCTGCTGATCGCCTGCATGCTGAGCAGTGTCGCGTGGGCGTATCCCGGACATCACGGCAACTTCCATCATACGCGGGCTCGGGTCGGCGTCTTCATCGGCGTGCCGCTGGGAGGCGCTTATTATTATCCGCCGCGGTATTACTACCCGCCGGATTACTATTATTCGCCCGCGCCGGTCGTCGTCGCACCGGCCTCTCCACCGGTCTACGTCGAGCAGGCAGATCAACAGGCGTCGGCGCAGCTGGAGCCGAACTATTGGTATTACTGCCAGAATCCGCAGGGTTACTATCCCTACGTGAAAGAGTGCTCGACAAGCTGGCAAAAAGTCGCTCCGCAGCCGTCATCCAAACCTTGATTGAATACCTGTTGCCATGTCAAAGATCTTGAAGCTTTCCGCGCTGCTCGCCCTACTTGGGTTAAGCGCATGTGCCACGGTGCCGAGCGGGCCGGGCGTTTTGGTGTTGCCCGGCACCGGCAAGAGTTTTGACCAGTTCCGCGCCGACGACTTTGAATGCAGGCAATTTGCACAAAGCCAACTGGGCGCTACACCCGATACCGCCTCCACCGATAGCGGTGTGCGCAGTGCCGCGGTCGGCACGTTGCTAGGAGCAGCCGCAGGGGCCGCGATCAATGGAGGCCATGGCGCCGCAGTAGGCGCCGGTACCGGGCTGGCACTCGGCGGCCTAGCCGGCACCGGCGCGGCGCAATCGTCCGCTTACAGCGTGCAGCAGCGTTATGACTTCGGCTATCAGCAATGCATGTACGCCAAAGGCCATCGCATTCCGGTTTCAGCCAGCAGCTTCAGGACCGAATCCCGCCAGGTGCAACAAGCATACCGGACACCGCCGCCACCGCCGGGCATGCCGCCGCCTCCGCCTCCGCGCTGAACATCTGACTTTGCCGATAACGCTGCAGGCGGCCGTTACGTCGCGTTGGCCGGAACGAGAATGCCGGCGCATGCGTTTCGGATAATCCCCCCATCGGCAGTTCAGCAGTCGCAACAATGGGGGCCGCATTGCGGCCTTCTTATTTTTCAGACATGGTTCGGTTCGGCTAGAGACGCGCTTCGCGTCGACCTGATCGGCCCTGCCTGTTTTGCCCGTTGTACCTGAACATCATGGATGTGACGGCGCCATTCATAAAAAGAGTAAGGTAAAACATCTGCATCCTAGCGAAAATCTTTTGCAAGAATGCAATCCTGTATCCCCCATATTCATTCGATGATGTCGGATCGCAACGGCAATCAGGCCTCGGCAAGCGTTGCCTCTACAGGAATGGAAAGCGTCAGTACCGTACCCCCGCCCGTGGCGCTGTCGATGGTAAACTCTCCGCCCAGCCTGCTAACGCGCTCTTCGATACCCAGCAGTCCAAATGAGTTGGGTTTCCTGCGGCACCCGGGGAAAATGCCGACGCCATTGTCGGCGATCTTCATCAACAATCTGCCGTCTTCCCTGCGCAATTCTATCTGTACCAGGCTGGCCTGTGCGTGCCGGGCTACATTGGACAGCGATTCCTGCAAGATGCGGAAAAGTGCGGTAGCCCCATTGTCGTCCAGCTCAAAGACCGGTTTACTGTCGTCCATCGCCAGTTTGCAAACTATGCCGGTACGCCGCTCGAATTCATTGATCTGCCATTCGATCGCGGCATGCAATCCGAGGTCCAGCACCGACGGGCGCAAATTGTTGATGATGGCCCGTACGGCTTTGATCGAAGTATCGATATGCCTCATTGCAAAACGGACTTTTTCGTTGAGTTTGGGATGCGCATTCGCAGTACGTGCCTCCAGAAGGGAAACATCGATCCGTAACGCCATCAGGTTCTGTCCCAGCTCGTCGTGAATTTCGCGAGCGATGCGTTTGCGTTCGTCTTCCTTGACACGCTCTTGATAAGCTACCAGCTGATGCAGCAGATCCTGTGACTTGTGCAATGCCTCTTCCGCCCGCTTGCGTTCGACGACTTCATGTTCGAGTTGCCGGATAACACCATGCAATTGTTCTGTATCCTGCTGCGGATTTTTGAACGACCGGGCAATCAAGCGCCATAGCAGTATTGCGGTTACGACCGACAATACCCCGGTCAATAATTTTATCGTTGCATCGAGCCAATAGCCGGGATGCCAGATAGTCCAGATGGACAACAGGTAAATAGTCCCGTTGGCAAAAGCTAGGATCAAGAATAATACCGCGATCCAGTTTGGCTGGATATTGCGTCGTTTGCGCACAAAATAAGCAAGTGCAAGCGAAATTGCATAACCTGCCAAACCGCTTAATAAGCCCGATACGACATACACCCACAAAAGAAGAGGAGCCCACTGGAAACTATTACCATCAGGCATGAACCCGTTGCTGCCGATCCAACGTGTCAAAAACTCAGTCACATTGCATTCCTTGATGCTTTAAATGGCGCTTTTTAATGCATGTTCGCAGCAATACCAAGCGCTTGGAAAGATTAAATGTTTTTTTCCGCAGTTTGCATCATCGCAAAATAACGTAAATGAACTACGATACATTGCTTGCCATTACCGCAAGTTTCAGCCTCGATTCCAAAATTCAGAACTCGGTTCAGCTATGTATCCATAGAGCATTAAGTTTCTATACGTGAACCAATTCCGAAGTAACTTTTAAAAATATTGATTATTTAACCACAAGTAAATGGAATGTATATTACACCGAACATTCAAGGCTCGTCGCATCCATACAAAAAACGGAACTCTTCCGATGAACACGAAAATCGACAGGAATATCTGTCGCGATCCAATGTCAGTCTTATTCACGGCTGAGTTGGCTTTGCCTGAGGCTTGCGGTGACAAACAACGCGTTCGGCATCGCCGCACCGCTTGCCGTGTTATCGAAGATGCACCAGACGCGCCGGCCCGAGTTTTTATGATTTTCGATTTCCGTCGCAAGCCGTTTCAGATATTCGTCGGAATAAGCCGAGTGATAAATAATCGGCGCGCCATGCAACCTGATATAGACCGTATCCATATAAAGCATCCGCCCCGGCTGTTTTACAATGGGAGGATCGGCGCTGACGCGAGCGATTCCGAAATCAGCCAGCATGCCGATCGCCGCAGAGGCAAACCACGTGGCATGCCGTGGTTCGCAAACGATATCGGCTGCGGTCGCCGAACGAAGCTTGTCGAAGAACCGTCCCGCCACCGCCGGATGGTATTGCAGACTCGGTGGGAGCTGGACCAGCAGACAGCCGAGCTTATCTCCGAGATGGCTGGCCGCATCGAGAAATCGCTGCAGTTCGTCGTCGACATTATGAAGCCGGAGATTATGCGTAATCGTTCGCGGTAGTTTCACAGAAAACCGGAATGACTCCGGTACGCTGTCGCGCCAACGGGCGTAAGTTGCTGCACGATGGGGCCGATAAAAAGACGAGTTGATTTCAACCGCCGGCAAAACAGCCGCATACCGCTCGAGATGGCTCCCCTGCGCCGGAAAATTTTCTTGCACGGCACTCGAAAGACTCCAGCCGGCGCAACCGATATAAATCGCTCCGGCAGCAGCATTTTCCGTGTCAAGAGCTGCCTCCTTCATGTTTATAGCCTGATGCTTCATCCACATGCGCTGACCGAATACGAAAACTGCTTCGCCTGGAAAGGTCCGATTCAAGAACTCGGCGCAGATCCGCCATTGAAGCCTCGATACAAGGCTACTGCGCGTCTCTATCCAGCCTTGGACCGCCCGCTGCATTTTTCACGAAAGCGCCAGGAACAACAGGCGCCTTGTCATGAAAAATTTGACCATGAATGCTTGCCGGCGTTTCAATTTTTATTTCCTGTTTTCCTACATCAGTATCAGTCGATGACCGATAGGAAGCAGTTTTAGCGGCTGCTACTCTTGGCGCAAGGATTGGATAGTGTGCCGGATGTCCCATTTCCAAAGCCGGCGCGCATGCCGGCAATAATGGATGGATTTCATTTTTTTGAATTAAATCCTCTTTTCGCCGGCAAACATTTGTTTCCTCATTTAAAGGAAAAATGTCATGGGTATATGCCTGATTGCATCGGTTTTTGAAGCGCCGGCCATCGTATTGCTCAACATTTATCCCTGATGAACCGATTCAGCTTTCGCTGCTGCGACAACGGCCGCCTTGCCTCAAGCAATCGCGCCAGATCATCAATCGTTTGACACATGACTGTGGCCCGCAACGGCGCAACACCGGCAATATCCGGGGCACACTTATTGCGAGAAATTTATTGTGCATTCCGCTGCGACTTCAACGATCAAACACGCTTCGAGGTTGTCCGCGGCGCTGAGCCTGTTTGAAGTATTGTCCGACGCGGTTGTCATCTCCGATCATTCTGGTCTCATTGTCGATCTCAATCCGGCTGCCGAAATTTTCTTCGGCTATTCGCTGAGCGAGGTCCGGGGCAAGCCGGCGGCAACGTTGGTCAGAATGACCGGCCTTGATATGCTGCGAGCCGAAGCGCGGTCTGTACTGGAGCGAAACGGGCACTGGCAAGGCGAGGCTACGGTGCAAGTCAAGAACGGTAGCCGGCGAATAGTTGATGCCACCGTGGTAAATGTGGCACCGGCTCAGGTGTGCGATTCACCGTTAAGGGTAATCATCAGCCGCGACATCACATCTCAACGGCATGCCGAGCAATCCGCCCGGGAAAGCGAATCCCGTTTTCGGCGCATGGCCGATACTGCACCGGTACTGATCTGGCAATCCGACACCGATGCGCTGTGCGACTATTTCAATCGTCCGTGGCTGACGTTCACAGGGCGCCCGCTGGAGCTGGAACTGGGCAACGGCTGGACCGACGGCGTGCATCCGGAAGATTTGAGGTACTGCCTGCAGATTCACAGGCGGGCGTTTGCATCGCGCGAATCGTTCCAGGTCGCTTATCGTCTGAGGCGGCACGATGGCCAGTATCGCTGGCTTCTGGACAACGGCGCCCCGCGTTATGCCCCGGACGGCGGCTTTGAAGGCTATGTCGGCTCATGCATCGACATCACCCAGCACAAGGAGCTTGAAGAAGCGCTCCGGACACGCACCGAAGAACTTCTCCTGGCCGGGCGGCGCAAGGATGAGTTTCTTGCGATGCTGTCGCACGAACTGCGCAATCCTCTCGCGCCAATTGCGAACTCGATCGCAGTGATACGCACATTCGATATCGCCGATCCGTTGCTGGCCAGCAGCCTGACGATCATTCAGCGCCAGGCAGACCATTTGCGCGAACTCGTCAACGATCTGCTGGATGTAGCGCGCGTTGCAAATGGCAAGATCAACGCAAGCAAGGAAGCTATTACGCTTGAGAGCGTCATCGATCGGGCGCTCGAAATCAGCCACCCTAAAATTGCAATGTATGCGCATACTCTGGAAGTATTGAAACCGTCTGGCCCTGTTTACATCAATGGCGACCTGATGCGGCTGGCGCAGGCGCTTTCCAACATTGTAAACAATGCCGCGAAATTCACCCCGGAATCAGGCGTCATCAAACTAATTGCCGGACAACGCTACGGCCAGGCATTCATCACGGTGCGCGATAACGGCCTTGGCATCAGCAGGGATTTCCAGCCACGGCTGTTTGAATTGTTTGCGCAAGCCGACGAATCGCTCGCGCGTACGCAAAGCGGCTTGGGGATCGGCCTCACGATCGCACACGAGATCGCCATTCTGCACGGCGGCACGATTGAATCTCGCAGCGACGGCATCGGCTGCGGCAGTGAATTTACGCTGTATCTGCCCACGACTTTGAACAATGCGGCCGATAAAACGGCCGACATAAAGAAAGAGTTGCCGGTCGCAACTGCGTTGACGGAAAACAAGGATTTCCGCATCCTGCTGATCGACGACAATATCGATGCGAACGAATCGATGGGGTCGCTGCTGAAATTGCTCCATTACGATGTGCGCACCGCGAAAGATGCCGAGACGGGACTGGATATCGCCATTGCTTTCAAACCGCATTTGATACTTTCCGATATCGGACTGCCGGGCATGAATGGCTACCAGCTGGCGCCCGCGTTGCGCAAGGCTGCCGGTGCCAGAAAAATGATTATCGCAGCAGCGACCGGATATGGTCTGGCAAGCGACCGCCTGCGTTCTCAAGCCGCCGGATTTGACCATCATCTGGTCAAACCTATCGACGCCGACTTCCTGCTGAACTTTGTGGCACAACAATTCGCATCCTATTAGTTCCAATGCTCGATCCACAAAGAGTAATGCCGCCTTGTCTGGAAATAATTCTTTCTGCATGCATATATGCCGGTTCGTGCCGACAGATAACAACTAAACCAAGGCAATTCGATGTTTCAAACCATGCCTTCCGGTTTTCCTACAAAGGATCGAGGAGATGTCCTATAGAGCACCGGCATTATCATTGTTAGCATGATGGCCGCCGTTAAGATTTTTAATGTCCTGGCGTAGGTTTGCATCACACAACATTCTTCGTTCGACGCTATCAGGAATCGGCAACACTGAACCACGGCGTTAATTCGCTTTATGCGATGCAGCGCTATTCGTCCTTGCAGTGTAAATTTTTTCGGCAACTCTCGACAATATCCACAACACTCGTGGCATGGGCTCACTCAACCATAAAGGAAATTCACATGGAACCGACTAAAACTTCAAGCAGCAATTCAGGATTGGTCACCGGCTTATTCAGGGACAGGGACAGTGCCGAACGCGCATATCAGTCAATATCCGATCTCGGCTACGATCACAAGGACGTCAACCTCGTCATGTCGGATGAGACTCGCAAGAAACATTTTTCCGGCGATAGCGCCAAAACGGAATTGGGCTCGAAAGCCGCAGAAGGCGCGGGAATTGGAGGCGCCATCGGCGGCACTCTGGGCGCCATCGCTGCAGCGGTGGCCGCGGTGGGAACGTCAATCGCCATTCCCGGACTCGGTCTGGTCGTTGCGGGGCCGCTCGCCGCAGCGCTTGCCGGCGCCGGCGCCGGCGGTGTGACGGGTGGCCTGGTCGGTGCATTGATCGGCTGGGGCATTCCGGAAGAACGCGTCAGGCAATACGAAAGCGGTATCAAGGAAGGCGGCATTCTGATGGGTGTGAAGCCGCGTTCGGAAGTGGATGCGCAACGCTTCGAACAAGAGTGGAAAAACAGCCGGGGCGAACACGTCTATCGGTAATTGTTTATCAGGCTGATCGGCAATGGCAACGGTAACGCACTGAACAATACCCCGCTGCGGCGGGGTGACTTTTAAGCAGGCGAAGAAAATAAACCGCGGCCCCGTGAAGCCCGCCTTTATATCTTCCGCAGAGCGCATGCGTTTACGGCATTCTTCAGCAATAGTGCCGGCCCGGTCGCTCGTCAACTCTCTCCAGCGAGCCGGTATGGCAATGCCGTTACCAGGTTTCATCTGATCCTACATAACAATCAGTACGTGTCCTATATCTGACAGGATTTTTCGATGCTACGATTTTCTCCGAGAATCAGCGATAGACCATACATAACGGAAAGATCATCGAATGAACAAATACCAGGCGAGAGGAATTGCCATTTATTTCATCGGGAAGGCGCAGGAAGGAATAGGCCGCATAACCGGCAATCAACGGCAACAGGCCAAGGGGTTCGAAAAACGGATGATCGGCAAAGCCAAAATAGCGATCGGCGATGCTCAGGAAATTATAAAGACTTGCGTCAAGCGTTAATGCTTTTTACCGCTGCGCCACTACCTGCACCACGGCACGGAAAATAGAAAATCTTATCGGCTGACATCAATCGATTCCCATCTGAACGCGATAGCCGGTTATTTGTAACATGCAATGGTAACCGGGCACACACCGCCCGGCTCAATCGTCATCTATTCAAGCCGTCGGATTACGTCACCCGGCATCTGCGCTTGCAAGTCCCCACCAGCATGCGGAATTTTACTCAGAAACAGTTGACGTGAAGATCAGCTGCCCATATGTGTCGGCAGCTCGATATTCTATCGGGCTACAGCAAGACGGAAAAAGCAGATATTAAATAAAATTAACCGCCGCCGCCATTGCGTC
>DASYKE010000024.1:0-46792 GCA_035995725.1 Burkholderiaceae bacterium
ACACGCTCGGGAAGATGCCGCAAGACTTGTTTGCGGAATTCGAAGGCAAGCACGGCGACGATCTGCCGGCCGGCGACGTGAAATACCACCAGGGCTTCTCGTCCGACATCAGCACCCCGGGCGGCCCGGTCCACCTGTCGCTGGCATTCAATCCGTCCCATCTCGAAATCGTCAACCCGGTGGTTGAAGGTTCGGTCAAGGCGCGCATGGAGCGCCGCGGCGACAAGGAAGGTTCGCAGGTATTGCCGATCCTGGTGCATGGCGACGCCGCGTTCGCAGGGCAGGGCGTCGTGATGGAAACGCTCAATCTGGCGCAGACCCGCGGTTACGGCACCGGCGGCACGGTGCACATCGTGATCAACAACCAGATCGGTTTCACTACATCGGATCCGCGCGATACGCGCTCGACCCTGTATTGCTCGGACGTGGTCAAGATGATCGAAGCGCCGGTACTGCACGTCAACGGCGATGATCCGGAAGCGGTGGTGTTCGCGACCCAGATCGCGCTTGATTACCGGATGGAATTCAAGAAAGACATCGTCGTCGATATCGTCTGCTTCCGCAAGCTGGGCCATAACGAGCAGGATACGCCGGCACTGACGCAGCCGTTGATGTACAAAAAAATAGCCAAGCATCCCGGCACCCGCAAACTGTATGCGGACAAGCTTGCTGCCCAGGGCACAATCCCCAATGACGGCGGCGATGCAATGGTCAAAGCGTATCGCGAGGCGATGGACGCCGGCAGGCACACGATCGACCCTGTCATCTCCAACTTCAAGAGCAAGTATGCGGTCGACTGGCTGCCGTTCCTTAATCGCAAATGGACCGATGCCGCCGATACTGCGGTGCCGATGGCCGAACTGCAGCGTCTGGCAGCCCGCATTACGACCGTTCCCGAAAATTTCAAGGTGCATCCGCTGGTCGAGAAAGTCTTGAGCGACCGGGCCGCGATGGGGCGCGGCGAACTCAATCTCGACTGGGGCATGGGCGAACATCTGGCTTACGCATCGCTGGTCTCTTCCGGGTATGCAGTGCGCCTCACCGGTCAGGACGCGGGCCGCGGCACATTCGGTCATCGGCATTCCGTATTGCACGATCAGAATCGCGAGCGATGGGACGCAGGCAGTTATATTCCGCTGCAAAACGTATCCGAACAGCAGGCGCCGTTCACGATCATCGATTCGGTATTGTCGGAGGAAGCCGTACTCGGATTCGAATACGGCTACTCCACCGCAGAACCCAATACGTTGACGATCTGGGAAGCGCAGTTCGGCGATTTCGCCAACGGCGCGCAAGTGGTGATCGACCAGTTCATCAGCTCGGGCGAAGTCAAATGGGGGCGCGCATCCGGCCTGGTGATGATGCTGCCCCATGGTTACGAAGGGCAAGGCCCGGAACATTCGTCCGCCCGTCTCGAACGTTATCTGCAACTGTGTGCCGACAACAACATGCAAGTTGTGCAGCCGACCACGGCGGCGCAAGTCTTCCACCTGTTGCGCCGCCAGATGATCCGCCTGTTCCGCAAGCCGCTTGTGATCATGACGCCGAAGTCGCTGCTGCGTAACAAGGATGCCGGTTCACCGTTGTCGGAACTGGCCAGGGGCTCGTTCCAGACCGTGATCGGCGAAGTGGACGACAAGATCGATGCCAAGAAGGTCAAGCGGGTTATCGCCTGTTCCGGCAAGGTTTACTATGATCTGGTCAATGCGCGCAAGGAGCGCGGCCAGTCCGATACCGCGATCATCCGTATCGAGCAGTTGTATCCGTTCCCGCACAAGGCCTTCGCTGCGGAATTGAAAAAATTCCCGAACCTTGCGGAGCTGGTATGGGCTCAGGACGAACCGCAAAACCAGGGGGCGTGGTTCCAGATTCAGCACAATATTCTTGAAAGCATGGAAGACGGCCAAAAGCTTGCATATGCCGGTCGGCCCCCGAGCGCGTCTCCGGCGGTAGGTTACTACGACAAGCACTACGCGCAGCAAAAGGTCTTGATCGATACTGCACTTTCCAAGCTCAAAGGTTTTGTGCTCACCAAATAAAGACCCTGCGGCGCGCTGGAAACCGGCACGCCGTACGAACAACCCGAAACGGAGAGTTACATGGCAGTTCTTGAAGTCAAAGTTCCACAATTGTCGGAATCCGTCGCAGAAGCGACGCTGCTGCAATGGCATAAGAAGGTCGGCGATGCCGTCGCTCGCGATGAAAACGTAATCGATATCGAAACCGACAAAGTCGTGCTCGAATTGCCGGCTCCCGCCGCAGGCGTCATTACCGAAATCATCAAGCGCGACGGCAGTACGGTGGTTGCCGGTGAAGTCATTGCCAAGATCGATACCGAAGCCAAGGCAGGCGCTGTTGCCGCGGCGCCTGCTGCACCGGTGGCAGCTAAGGCAGCCGCGCCGGCTGTCGCAAGCTCGGCGCCGGCTCAAAATCCTGCCGCCGGTGTTGCAATGCCGGCTGCGGCGAAGATGCTGGCGGATAACAACCTGTCGGCCGGCCAAGTCGCGGGTACCGGCAAGGATGGCCGCGTGACCAAGGGAGATGTCATCAACCTGCTCGACAAGAAACCCGCTCCGGCGGCTGTCCCTGCTCCTGTTTCAGCCGCAAAACCCGCTTTGCAGCAAGTGCTGGCGCCGGTACGGGATCTTGGAAACCGTCCGGAAGAGCGGGTGCCGATGAGCCGCCTGCGCGCGCGCATCGCAGAGCGCCTGGTGCAATCGCAGTCGACCAATGCGATCCTGACCACGTTTAACGAAGTCAACATGTTGCCGGTCATAGAATTGCGCAACAAGTACAAGGACAGGTTCGAAAAGGAGCATGGGGTCAAGCTTGGTTTCATGTCGTTCTTCGTCAAGGCGGCTGTCGCGGCGCTGAAAAAATACCCGATCATTAACGCGTCGGTCGACGGCAACGATATTGTCTATCACGGCTATTTCGACATCGGTATTGCGGTTGGGTCGCCGCGTGGCCTGGTGGTGCCGATTCTGCGCAACGCCGATCAAATGTCGATTGCCGACATTGAAAAGAAAATCGGCGAGTTCGGTGCCAAGGCGAAAGACGGCAAATTGACGCTCGACGATCTGACTGGCGGCACCTTCTCGATTTCCAACGGCGGTATATTCGGCTCGATGCTGTCCACCCCGATCATCAATCCTCCTCAATCCGCGATTCTCGGCGTGCATGCGACCAAGGACCGCGCCGTGGTGGAAAACGGCGAGATAGTGATTCGCCCCATGAACTACCTCGCCATGTCCTATGATCACCGCATCATCGATGGCCGTGAAGCCGTATTAGGCCTGGTCGCAATGAAGGAAGCGCTGGAAGATCCGGCTCGCCTGTTGCTGGATCTGTAAATCGATTGGAATAAAGACACAGGACGCGCAAAGTGAATCTTTGTGGCGTCGGTGTCTTTTGTTTTATTGGAAAGAATAAAAATGTCGAAAAGTTTTGATGTGATTGTCATCGGCGGCGGGCCCGGTGGCTATATAGCGGCGATCCGTGCCGCGCAATTGGGTTTTACCACAGCCTGTATCGATGAATGGAAGAACGACAAAGGCGGTTCCGCGCTCGGCGGCACGTGCACCAATGTCGGCTGCATTCCGTCGAAAGCATTGTTGCAATCGTCCGAGCATTATAAACATGCGGGCCATGCGTTCGCCGAACATGGCATCGAGGTCAAGGGCCTGGGCCTGAATCTGAGCCAGATGCTGGGCCGCAAGAACACTGTCGTCAAGCAGAATAACGACGGTATTCTTTATCTGTTCAAGAAGAATAAGATCACGTTTTTTCATGGCCGGGGTTCCTTCATGAAGGAGGGAAGCAACGGCTACGAGATCAAGGTGGCAGGAGCGGCGGAAGAGACCATTGTCGGCAAACACATTATCATCGCAACCGGCTCCAATCCGCGCGCCTTGCCTGGCGCCGCGTTCGATGAAAAATTAATCCTGTCGAATACCGGTGCGCTCGCCATCGAGACGATGCCGAAGAAGCTCGGCGTCATTGGCGCCGGGGTAATCGGGCTGGAAATGGGTAGCGTCTGGCGCCGGCTCGGCGCAGAAGTCACTGTGCTGGAAGCGCTGCCGACTTTTCTCGGCGCGGCGGACGGGCAGATCGCGAAAGAAGCGCACAAGCTATTTACCAAGCAGGGCCTGGTGATCAATCTGGGTGTCAAGATCGGCGCTGTCACGGCGAACAAGAAAGACGTCGCAGTTGATTACACCGACAGCGCGGGCAATCCGCAGAAAGCTGTGTTCGACAAACTGATCGTGTCGATCGGGCGCGTGCCCAACACGATTGGCTTGAATGCGGAAAGCGTCGGCCTGAAGCTGGACGAGCGCGGCTTCATCGCGGTCGACGGCGATTGCAAGACCAATTTGCCGAATGTGTGGGCAGTGGGCGACGTGGTGCGCGGTCCAATGCTGGCGCACAAAGCGGAAGAAGAAGGCGTCGCGGTCGCCGAGCGTATCGCGGGTCAGCACGGCCATGTGAACTTCAACACGATCCCGTGGGTCATATATACATCTCCGGAGATCGCCTGGGTCGGCAAGACCGAGCAGCAATTAACCGCTGAAGGCATTGCATACAAAGCGGGTACTTTCCCGTTCGCCGCCAACGGCCGCGCCCGTGCGCTCGGCGATACGTCGGGCATGGTGAAATTCCTTGCCGATGCGAAAAGCGATGAAATCCTGGGGGTACATATCGTTGGCCCCATGGCATCCGAACTGATCTCGGAAGCGGTCGTCGCGATGGAATTCCGCGCTTCTTCCGAAGATATTGGGCGCATCTGCCATGCTCATCCATCTTTGTCGGAAGCAACGAAGGAAGCCGCATTGGCGGTCGAAAAGCGATCGCTGAATTTCTAGGGAGCATGCCATGCGCTACCTGATTCTGTTATTGCCGGTTGTGCTGGTTGCTTGCGCCACGCCGGGCTCAGGCAGCAGTATGGTCTTGGTCGAAACCGGCAGCAACGGCCAACCGCTGGAAGGCGCCAGTTGCCTGGTTAGCACCAATGCCGGCAGCTGGAACGTGACTACCCCGGCAACGATCCCGGTCGGCAGCGCCAGCGGAGATTTGCGCGTGGTATGCAACAAGGACGGTTATCGTACGTCGGAAGTGATTTACAGGCCATCGAGTCCCACCAACTCCAATGTAGGCATCGGCATCGGCGGAGGTGGTGGCGGACACGTGGGGGTGGGTGTGGGCCTCGGCCTGGGCATCCCGATCGCCCTGGGCGGCGGCTATTACCCGTCGCGCATTATTGTCGATATGAATCCGCAATAATCTTCATTGAGTGATTCAATGTCTCGTCACCGTAAAAAAGCCTCTAATGAATTGGTAGTGGTAGGGCGGATGAGCGAAGCGTTATCCGCCGTATGTTGCTGCGGTGCTTTGCAGATTCTGTCCCGCAATTTCTTCTGATATGTTGGGAACAGAGTCCCTTCCAGGGAAGGCATAATTCGGCGCGCTGCGGCGCCTTATCAACTCTGTCCCGCAATTTTATATCTTCCTGCATGACTATGAGAGCGAGTCAAGTTTGAATACGATGACGGTCCGCGAGTTTTACCAGCACGCATTGGCGCAGCGCGGGTTCACCGCCGATGAAGCGCAATACCGTGCGGTCGAGCGGCTGCAGCGCGCCTATGACGAGTGGGTCGACTTCAAGTCGCAGCGCTCGACGCGGTTCAAGCGGCTCATCAGCCGTCCCGACGTGCCGCGCGGTATTTATTTGTGGGGCGGCGTCGGCCGCGGAAAATCCTTTCTGATGGATAGCTTTTACCTGGTCGTGCCGGTAGTGCGCAAGACGCGCTTGCACTTTCACGAGTTCATGCGCGGCGTGCACCGCGAACTGGATACGCTGAAGGGCATTGCCGACCCGCTCGACGAGGTTGCACGGCGGATTGCAAAGAAATACCGGCTCATCTGTTTTGACGAGTTTCATGTATCCGACATTGCGGATGCGATGATTCTCTATAATTTGCTCAAGGCAATGCTTGATAACGGCGTTTCATTCGTAATGACATCGAACTATGCACCGGATACACTTTACCCGGATGGATTGCATCGTGACCGCATGTTGCCCACTATTGCATTACTCAAAGACCGGTTCGACATTCTCAATGTCGATGCCGGTATCGATTATCGCAAGAGAGCGCTGGAACAGGTAATGGCTTATCATACGCCGCTCGGGGCAGAGTCGGACCGCGCGTTGCGCGATGCCTTTGACAGGATTGCCGAAGCCGCTGACGAAGAACCGCATGTCCACATCGAGGGCCGCGAGATCAAATGCGTGCGTCGCGCCGGTGGCGTTGCCTGGTTTGATTTTGCGGCATTGTGCGGCGGGCCGCGTTCGCAAAATGATTATCTCGAAATTGCAAACCGTTTCCATACGGTCATTTTGTCCGGCATACCACGCATGTCGGCCGCCATGTCGTCCGAAGCGAGACGCTTTACCTGGCTGATCGATGTGCTCTATGATCATAAAGTGAAACTTTTGATGTCCGCCGAAGTTGCTCCGGAACAGTTGTATACGCACGGCATGCTGGCCAATGAATTCCATCGCACCGTTTCCCGTATTATAGAAATGCAGTCGCGCGAATATATGGAAAGCGAACGGCGGGACGTTACCGAAGCAATTGCCTGATCACCGGTTGGAAGATTTGGGTTGCGGCCACATGACTCTGATGATTACACGCTTTTTGCCTGTTTTAAACGGTCTGCGACCGTACCTGATCGCAGCGGTTTTGGCTGTCTCGTTTGCATCGCCTTCATCGGCGCAGGACGCGGCGGCGAGGGCACAGGTTGCTCCTGCCGATTCTTCGGCCGGTTTGCCGCAACGTTATCCGGCCCGGTCGATCCAGTCCGTCGAGGTGGCCGATCAGGCTTTGGCGGATGTCGCCAAGGAGCGGTCCCGTATCGAGACGCAATTCGCGAATGACCAGCGCGCATGCCATGCAAAATTTTTCATGACTTCATGCCTGGATACCGTGAAGGAACAGCGTCGCCAGGCGCTGGCGCAGATACGTTCTATCGAGATAGAGGCAAATGCATTCAAGCGGCAGACACGCGCCGCTGAACACGACCGGATTCTGACTGACAAACGGGCTGAACAGGAAGCCGCAGCGCTCAAACGGAAGAATGACCAGAAAGATAAAGAAGGTGTGGCCAACGGAAATGTGACCGAAGGGAATGCACCGCCAACGCCACAACCGTCCGTCAAAAAAGAAGCCGACGGCAAGCAACGGGCAATGAAACCTGCAAAACCGGATCGCAGCGGCCATGACGGCGAAGCCGCCGACAGCGCCGTACAGCGTAGAACCAGGCACCAGCGGACGCAGGCCGAAGAAGCGGCTGATGCGCAAAAGCGCGCGGAGAATGTCGCCGCTTACGAAAAAAAGGTACAGGATGCGGAAGCGCGTCAGCGCGACGTTGCAGCCAAAAAAGCCGAAAAGGAACGCCAGCGCGCGGAAAAAAAGGCGTCTTCTGCCGGCAGCCCATCCCAATAGAGGGCTGTTCCCTGCTCAGATAAACTCTAAACCGCACGGCGCAATTTTTGCGCTTTATGGTCTTTGACTTCCTTGGGCGGCTCGACCAGCTTCACAATTACCATTGTGCAATTATCAGCGTTGGTGCCGGCGGCAATTTCCCGTACCTTGTTAATCAGCACTTCTGACGCTTCGCGAGGCGAATGCGCCGATATGACTGCGGCTAATTCAGCCGAGCTGAAATAATGCCAGAGGCCGTCCGAGCAAAGCAGAAACGAATCGCCCGGTTTCAATCCGTCGTACCGCTTGACTGTTACAAAAAGATCGGTGGTGGTGGGACCGAGCACATTGACCAGCAAGTTCGACAAACGATGGTCTTTTGCCTCTTCCCGTGAAATCTTGCCCTGCTTTACCAGTTTTTCCACATACGAGTGATCGATCGTGCGTTCGGCGCAATTCGGCCCCTTGAAACGGTACAGGCGGGAGTCGCCGGCATGCGCCCAGATCGCGCTGCCATCCGGCGTCAATACCAGCACGACCATCGTACTGTGCGGCTTCTGCTCCGAAGACATTCCGCTCAGGTTGATGATGGTATGGGCTTCCTGCCCGATAGTCTTCAACATGGTTTCAATATCGTCGGTAAGCGGCGAGAACCGCTCGAAATTCTGCTGGGCCGTGCGAATCACCTGTTCCGCAGCGAGAGTGCCGCCGCTCAGGCCTCCCATTCCGTCCGCGAGGACGGCCATCATGTAGCCGGGGGCTTTGGGCGCCGCAAACAATGCCGCCCGGTCCTGCTGCTCTTTGCGATCACCGATATGCTGGCCTGTTCCTGCTTCAATCTTGTATTGGCTCATATGTCAGGGTAGATTAAACTGCATTTTGCAAAGAATTATTTGCGCAAATTATTGCACGCACAATGTCTTTCTAGTCAGATTTGCGAATTTTTTTGTTTCAATGCCACATTCTCAACGCCACAATATCAACATGACTCCTGCGGAAGACATACGGCGACGAATTATAGAGTTGGAAATAGAACACCGCGATCTGGACGCCGTGATCGAAACGCTGATACATGACGTGTGCCGCGAGGAGTTACAATTGCGGCGCCTGAAAAAACGTAAATTGCAACTGAAAGACCATATCGAGCTGCTTAAAATGCAGCTCATTCCAGATATTCCTGCATAGCAACTTTTTCGGTTGAGGCAGGGCTGCGTATTGGTGCATATTGGTAAAATGAGCGCCTAAAATCAGGCCTGGCGATCTGACGATTCGCGAGTCGAAACTCGCCAGCCACCCTAAAAACGCTCGACAGCGTTATTCTATTGTTAGCCATCTTGAACGAAGACACTTCCGCGGAAGACGCGCCGGACGCGCATGACGCCGACATCGACCGGTTGTTCGATGCCGGCGGTCCGCTGGGCTCCGCAGTGAGCGGGTATCGTCCGCGCCAGTCGCAGACCGAAATGGCAAAAGCCATCGCCCAGGCAATTGCGGGTCAGAAAACATTGATCGCCGAGGCGGGTACCGGCACCGGTAAAACCTTCGCTTACCTGGTGCCTGCGTTATTGTGGGGCGGCAAGGTGATCGTCTCGACCGGCACCAAAAATCTGCAGGACCAGCTTTTTTTGCGAGACATTCCGACGGTACGCAAAGCGCTCAATGCGCCGGTGTCGGTCGCGCTTTTGAAAGGGCGCGCCAATTACGTCTGTCATTTCCATCTGGAGCGCACGCTGCAAAACGGCCGGCTCACGTCGCGCGACGACGTCGGGCATTTGCGCGAAATTTCGCGTTTCATGAAGACTACTGCGAGCGGCGACAAGGCGGAATTGTCGAAAGTGCCGGAAACCGCCCTGATCTGGAATCTGGTCACCTCGACCCGCGATACCTGTCTCGGCGCCGAGTGCCAGTACCATCAGGAATGTTTCGTGATGAAAGCGCGCAAGGAAGCGCAGCAGGCCGACGTGGTGGTGGTCAACCATCATCTGTTTTTCGCCGATGTAGCGCTCAGGGATACCGGCGTGGCCGAGCTGCTGCCGTCCGCGAATACGATTATTTTCGATGAGGCCCATCAGTTGCCGGATACAGCGACGCTCTTTTTCGGCGACACCGTATCGACTTCGCAGGTGCTGGAATTGTGCCGCGACGTATTGGCGGAAGGGCTGTCGCATGCGCGCGATGGGGCCGATTGGGCCAAGGTGGTGTCGCCGGTGGAACGGGCCGCGCGCGATCTGCGCCTGACGTTTTCGCAGGATACGGTGCGGCTGGCGGTGAATCAGATCGCCCCATCCAGCGCATTTTTTCCAGCGCTGGAAAAATTGAAGGAAGAAATGCAGGGGATGATCGCCACGCTGGAGCGCCAGGCCGAGCGCGCCGAAACGATCGAACAATGCCGTGCGCGCGCGATCGAACTCTCTGCCAGGCTGGCTGCGTGGAATCTCAAGGCCGACGGCAAGGCTGACCTCGCGGACGACGCGCAGGAGAGCGTACTGTGGGTCGAGGCTTTTTCTTCGTCGCTGCAGTTGCACCAGACGCCGTTGTCGATTGCGCCGATTTTCAGCAAGCAGCGCGACGGTGCGCCGAGGGCATGGATATTCACATCCGCCACGCTGGCAGTGAAAAACGATTTTGATCATTACTCGTCGCAGATGGGATTGCAGGACGAAACTGCGCAGTCCTGGCCCAGTCCGTTCGACTACGACCGGCAAGGTTTGCTGTATGTGCCGAACGGCCTGCCGCAGCCCAATTCGCCCGATTACACCGACGCGGTCGTCGATGCGGCGTTGCCGGTCATCGAAGCCGCAGGAGGCCGTGCTTTCCTGCTGTGCACGACGATTCGCGCAGTGAACCGCGCCGCGCAACGATTGCGTGAGGAATTCGACAAACGCAAGCTGTCATTTCCATTGTTTGTGCAAGGGGAGACGGGGCGCACCGAATTGCTCGATCGATTTCGCGCAGCCGGCAACGCCGTGCTGGTCGGCAGCCAGAGTTTTTGGGAGGGCGTGGATGTGCGCGGCGAAGCACTGTCAGTGGTCATCATCGACAAGCTGCCATTTTCGCCGCCTGACGATCCCGTGCTGGCCGCCCGTATCGCGGCGCTGGAAAAAAAAGGATTGAACGGGTTCGTGCATCATCAACTGCCGGAAGCGATCATCAATTTGAAACAGGGAGCGGGGCGCCTGATCCGTGACGAAACCGATCGCGGCGTGCTGATGATCTGCGACCCGCGGCTGATTTCCAAGCCTTACGGAAAGCGCATCTGGCAAAGTCTGCCGCCCTTCAGGCGAACGCGCGAACTGGCAACGGTGCAGGCATTCTTCGCCGGTCAACCGATCTGATCGCCCGAATCCATGCGAAGTCGAGCAGCGGCGACCGTAGGGAGTGCACAGCCGACCGTAGGGAATGCAACGCCAACGCCATAGCGCCGGCGCACTTGTTGCCGGTTATTTCTGCGGCTGGATAACGATTTTGCCGGTGATTTTGCGGGCTGCCATATCATTCAGTGCCTGCGGCGTATCGGCCAATGCATAGCGTCCCGAAATATGCGGCTTGATCCTGCCCGCCGCCAGCCAGCCCATCAACTCGCGCATCGCGGCAAGATTCGCTTTCGGCTCGCGTCTGGAAAAATCGCCCCAGAATACGCCGACCAGCGACGCGCCTTTCAGCAACGCCAGATTCAATGGCAGTTTCGGGATTTCACCATTGGCAAAACCGATCACCAGATAACGGCCGCGCCACGCAATCGAACGGAATGCCGGTTCGGTATAGATGCCGCCGACAGGGTCGAAAATGACGTCGGGGCCCTTGCCATCGGTTGCAGCCCTGATTGCTTCGCGCAAATCCTGCGTAGTGTAATTGACGGTCGCATCGGCGCCATGCGCCTTGCAAACCGCCAGTTTTTCATCGGAAGATGCAGCCGCGACCACGCGCGCGCCGAGTGCCTTGCCGATTTCGACCGCCGCCAGGCCAACTCCGCCGGCGGCTCCCAGCACCAGCATGGTTTCACCTGCTTTTAGTTGGGCTCGATCGACCACGGCGTGATGGGATGTGCCATAGGTTAGCGTGATGGCGGCAGCGGTGTCGAAATCCATGCCGGGAGGCATAGGCAGCACGGCTTGCGCCGGTGCCACAGCCTGCTGCGCAAATGCGCCCTGGCCGGTGAAAGCAATGACCCGATCACCCGTTTTGACGTGCGAGACGCCGTCGCCGACTGCCCGTACTACGCCGGCAAGTTCGCTGCCCGGCGTGAATGGAAGCGTGGGCTTGACCTGGTATTTATTTTGAATGATGAGCACATCCGGGAAGTTGACGCCTGCAGCTTTGACATCGATGGCGACCTGGCCCGGTCCGGGCACCGGCTCGGGCAATTCTTCGACAACCAGCGTATCGGGCAGTCCCCATGCTTTGCAGACAATGGCTTTCATAGTGTCTCCGGTATGCTCCAGAAAAGAACGGTCGTTTTGTTTTGTGATTATGCCGCAAAATCGCAAGATGTTCACTGGCTGGCGATATTGCTTCAGGTAAAATGAGCCTATGAGAATTCTGATCAGTAATGACGATGGCTACTTGGCACCGGGCATTATTGCGCTCGCCAAGGCCTTGGCGCCGATCGCCGAAATTGTTGTCGTTGCGCCGGACAGCAATCGCTCCGGTTCTTCCAACTCCCTGACGCTTGATCGTCCGCTATCGGTTTACCGCGCGGAAAACGGTTTTTATTTCATCAATGGCACGCCGTCGGACTGCGTGCACGTGGCGTTGACCGGCGTACTGCCGTTCAGGCCGGACCTGGTGGTATCCGGTATCAACCAGGGCCAGAACATGGGGGATGACACACTGTATTCGGGCACCGTCGCAGCCGCGACCGAGGGGTTTTTGTTCGGCGTTCCCGCCATTGCATTTTCCCAGGTCGAGAAGGGTTGGGCGCATCTGGATGCGGCCGCAAGAGTGGCTGCGGAGATCGTGCAGCGCCGGTTCGATGACTTGCAAAAACCTTATTTGCTGAATGTGAATATCCCGAACCTGCCTTATGAACGTCTCGGCGGCATCGTTGCCACCCGGCTCGGCAAACGGCATGAATCCGAGGCCGTGATTAAAACCTCCGACCCGCACGGCCGCGAGATTTTCTGGATCGGTCCGGCGGGTGCAGCCAAAGATGCCGGGGAAGGTACGGATTTCCATGCCGCCGCAAAAGGTTATGTGTCGATCACGCCGCTGCAGATCGATCTGACGCATACGGCGCAACTGGATGCGCTCAAGAAAGGGTTGACATGACTGGCAAGATCAAACGCTTTCCATTGTCGTTATCGTCGCTCGGCGCCAAATCTTCGAGGACCGCCCATACCAGTTCCATATCGTCGACCAACACTGCGACGCCGCAAACCGCAACCCAGAATGCCGCGCAAAACGGTGCGCGTTCCACCCCTTCGCAACTCGTAGCGGCAAGCGGAACTACACCGGTTCCATCCATGCCGGAACGATCGATGTCGATGGTTTCCGACTCGGTGCGCAAGTCGATGGTATCGCGCATTGTACAGCTGGGTGTAAGGGATGCCAAGGTACTGGCCGCAATGGAAGCGGTGCCGCGCCATCTTTTTCTGGAACCGGGGCTGGCGAGCCAGGCATATATCGATGCTTCGTTGCCGATTGGTTATCACCAGACGATTTCACAGCCCTACGTTGTCGCGCGGATGATAGAAGTCATGCGCAATAACAAACATGGCGGCGCATTGAATCGGGTGCTTGAAATAGGAACCGGCTGCGGTTATCAGGCTGCCGTGCTGTCGCTGGTTGCGAAAGAAGTGTACTCGGTCGAACGTATCAAGCCGCTGCACGAACTGGCCAAAACCAATTTACGTCCGTTACGTATCGCCAATATCCGCTTGCATTATGGAGATGGTATGCTTGGATTTCCGCAAGTGGCACCGTTCGACGGTATCATCCTTGCCGCCGCCGGACTGGAAGTGCCGCAAACCTTGCTGGAGCAAATGACGATCGGTGGGCGACTCGTCGCACCTGTCGGTTCACGACATCAAGTGTTGCAATTGATCGAGCGCGTAGGCCGGCGCGAGTGGACTACAACGGAGCTGGAAGACTGCCATTTTGTGCCGCTTCGTCCGGGTACGGTCGGATGATTTAAGGCGGTACCGCAAAAAATAAACATGACGAGAATGAAAAAATTACGTTTGCTGTTCCTGGGAATATTGGCCGGTGCAATTGCTGGATGCACCACGATGCGCCATCCTGCCCCGGTGGTCGAACGCACACCGGGCGTCAGGACGGCGGAGGCCGGCAAGCCAAAACCTGCCGAGGAGCACGGTTACTACACCGTGAAAAAAGGCGATACGCTGTATCGGATTGCGTTGGAATTCGGTCAACATTATCGTGACCTCGTTGCCTGGAACAACCTTTCCAGCCCGAACGACATCAAGGTCGATCAAGTGCTGCGTGTGCTTCCGCCAGAGGTCGTGAGCGCTCCGGGCGGTGCGCAGGCAGGAAGCGTCGCCACCGGTTCAGGAGTGGAAGTCAGGCCGCTTGCCTCTTCCGCGCCGTCGCCTGCGCTCTCTTCAGCCAACAAAACAGGACCGCGCGGCGACAAACGCCCCTATTCCGAAGCCGCATTGGCAGAGCTGCAGAAATCCGATGGAACCATTCCGCCTGTCAGCAAACTCGATCCGTCCAAGGGCGCCGATGCCAAAACCGGTGAAAAAGCGGCCGTTGCACCAGGCACGCCGGGCATTGATGACGAAGCCATTGTCTGGATATGGCCGGCCGAGGGAAAGATCATCGGCACTTTCGATGGCGGCAAGAAAGGGATCGATATTGCCGGCAAGCTCGGACAGCCGATACTGGCTGCGGGATCAGGCACGGTACTGTATGCCAGCAGCGTCCGCGGCTACGGCAACCTGGTGATCGTAAAGCACACGAGCAACTTGTTGTCGGCTTATGCGCATAACAAAACCATCCTGGTAAAAGAAGGTCAAAGCGTCAGCAAAGGCCAAAAGATCGCGGAGATGGGGAATTCTGATACAGATGCGGTAAAGCTTCACTTCGAGATTCGTCAGCAAGGCAAACCGGTTGATCCGTCAAAATTCCTCCCGAATCGTTAAATGACACGTAGCCCCCATGACCAGTTGGATGATGATGCATCGGATGATTTATCTGATACGTCGCTCAACGCCGGTAGCGAAGAGGGGGAGGTTCCAGTCGATGGAGCCGACGGGATAGACGGCAGCGTCGTCGCGGCAGTCGACAGCGTCGATGAATTGAAGACAGTGCTGGCGGCCGAGCTTTCCACAGATACCACGCAACATTACCTGAACCAGATCGGCCTGCGCCCGTTATTGTCCGTAACGGAAGAAGTGCATTTCGCAACTCTGGCGAAGCAGGGCGATTTTCATGCGCGTCAAAAGATGATTGAGCACAACCTGCGGCTGGTGGTGTCGATTGCGAAACACTATATCAACCGCGGTGTCGTGCTGCTGGATTTGATCGAAGAAGGAAACCTCGGCCTGATGCGTGCGATTGATAAATTCGAGCCGGAGCGCGGTTTCCGGTTCTCGACCTATGCGACCTGGTGGATTCGTCAGAGCATCGAGCGTGCGATCATGAACCAGGCGCGTACGGTGCGCTTGCCGGTGCACATGGTACGCGAGCTCAATCAGATTTTGCGTGCCAAATATCATCTTGAAGCCCAGCATCATGACGGCAAGGACGCGACGGCGGAAGACATTGCGCATTTAGTCGACCGGCCGGTGGAAGACGTGCAGGATATCCTTGCGTTGTCCGAAACTGCGGCTTCGCTCGACGCACCGCTCGACAACGATCCGCAGGCCAGCTTGATGGACATGTTGCCGGGCGATAATGACGATGGCCCCGATTCGCGTGCCGAACATCACGAAATGACGGTACTGGTGCGCGAGTGGTTAAAGAAAATGCCCGACAAGCAACGCACCGTCATCGTCCGCCGCTTCGGCCTGGACAATGACGACCCGGCGACGCTGGAAGAGCTGGCTGCCGAAATGGGCGTCACGCGCGAGCGCGTGCGCCAGATCCAGCAGGAGGCATTGGTCAAGCTCAAGCGTGCGATGACCGCGCGCGGCGTCGGCAAGGATGCGCTGTTGTGATCCCGGTTCTGGTATTCGACATCGAGACGATTCCCGATGTAAAAGGTTTGCGTGCGCTTAACAACCACCCGGAGACCATGAGCGATAGCGAAGTGGCTGCCGCCGCGTTTGGCGCAAGACGCGATAAAACCGGTTCCGACTTTTTGCAGCATCACTTGCATCGGGTCGCCGCGATTTCCTGCGTATTCCGCGACGACGAAGGTTTTCGCGTGCGTTCGCTGGGTGCTCTGGATGATCCGGAATCGAAGCTGGTGAATGATTTTTTCCGTATCATCGATAAATACACGCCGCAGTTGATATCATGGAATGGCGGCGGATTCGATTTGCCGGTATTGCACTATCGCGCGTTGATCAACGGCGTCAGCGCATCGCGTTACTGGGAAACGGGAAACGAGGATCGCGACTTCAAGTGGAACAATTACCTGAGCCGCTATCACACCCGCCATCTGGATCTGATGGATTTTCTGGCGCTCTATACCGGACGCGCCAATGCGCCGCTGGACGACCTGGCAAAACTTTGCGGCTTTCCCGGCAAACTCGGGGTGGACGGATCGCAGGTGTGGGCCTTGTTTCAGCAGGGACGCCTGAACGAAATCCGCGATTACTGCGAGACCGACGTCGTCAATACTTATCTGGTGTACTGCCGGTTTCAATTGATGCGCGGTGAAATGACACAGGCTGCCTATGAAGCCGAGCTGTCGCTGATCCGCTCTTCTCTCGCCGCGATAGGCGAGCCACATTGGAAAGAATATCTGGCGGCGTGGCCGTTGTCCCAACCGCGGCTTTGACAAATGCATTCAATTGCGCATTCAATTTTTTCATTTCGGGTTGATGGCCAGCCCGATAATCCGATCACGGCCTTATGTCGCACAACATCATCGATATCGAATCCCTCGACATGGAAGCTCGCGGTGTCGGCCATCTGCAAAACGAAGATGGCACGCCGGGCAAAGTCATTTTTGTAGAGGGCGCACTGCCCGGCGAGCGCGTCAGCTTTCAGTCATACCGCAAGAAGGCGAAATGGGAAGCCGCGACGCTGACCGCGCTGCATAGCGAATCCGCGTTGCGCGTTAAGCCGAAGTGCGCCTATTTCGGCCTGTGCGGCGGATGCGCAATGCAGCATGTCGAGCCGTCCGCACAGGTCGCAATCAAGCAACGCGTGCTGGAAGACAATCTCAAGCATATCGGCAAGGTAAAAGCTGAAACCATGCTGCGCCCTATACACGGCCCTACCTGGGGCTACCGTTACAGGGCACGGATCGCGGTGCGCAACATACCCAAGAAAGGCGGCGTGCTGGTCGGTTTTCATGAGAAAAAGTCGACCTTCATCACCGACATGAAAACATGCGAGGTGCTGCCGCCGAACGTTTCAGCCATGCTGGTGCCGCTGCGCCATCTGATCGCCTCGCTTTCCATTGTCGACAAGGTGCCACAGATTGAACTCGCCGTAGGGCAGGGCAACGGCGTGCAAATCACCGCGATGGTACTTCGAATCATGGCTCCGCTTGATGCGGACGATGAAGCAAAGCTGAAAGCATTCGCAGATGAGCACAAGGTCCAGTGGTGGCTGCAGCCGAACGGACCGGACGACGCCTATCAATTTTATCCGACCGCAGGGAGTGCAGAGCCGAGCGTTGCATTCCCTTTGGTCACCGCAGGAAGTGCAGAGCCGACGGATATTCGGTTGCATTATGCGTTGCCTGAATTCGGTATCACGATGCCGTTCAAGCCGACAGATTTTACCCAGGTGAATCACCAGATCAACCGGGTATTGGTTGCACGCGCACTGCGCCTGCTGGACGTGCAGCCGAACGAGCGAATTGCCGACCTGTTTTGCGGATTGGGTAATTTCACGCTTCCGATCGCAACCCGGGCGCGTCAGGTGATCGGCATTGAAGGCAGTGCCACGCTGATCGAACGGGCTTCGCGCAATGCACAGGAGAACGGGCTGGCGGATAAAACCGTATTCCATTGCCGGAATCTTTTTGAAGCGACGACCGAAGATTTCATCAAACTCGGAAAATTCGACCGGATCCTGATCGATCCCCCGCGCGAAGGTGCAATGGCCATATGCCAGGCGTTGAACGGACTGGTCAAGACCCGGCCGGAGTTGCTGCCCGGTCGCATCGTCTACGTGTCATGCAATGCGGCAACGTTGGCGCGTGACGCGGCATTGCTGGTTCATGAGGCCGGTTATATACTGAAGCAGGCTGGCGTGATCAACATGTTTCCACATACTGCACATGTCGAATCGATCGCGGTATTCGAGCGCTGCCTCCAAGATGCAGCATGAAGCCGCTGTCTGAAAGATATTTCAGCAACAAAAAAGCCGACTTGAAAGTCGGCTTTTTAATTTGGTCCGATACGGTCAATCGCGTTCGCCGCCGAAAATTCCCAACAACGACAGCAAATTGGCGAAGATATTATAGACACTCAAATAGAGAGCAAGCGTGGCTGTGATGTAATTGGTTTCCCCGCCATTGACGATGCGTTGCACATCATAGAGGATGAAGGCCGAAAAGATCGCGATTGCGACCACCGATATTGTTAGCTGAAGCGCCGGCAGTTGCAGGAAAATATTAGCCAGCGCGGCGACCAGAATAACCAGAACGCCGACGAACAGCCATTTACCCAAGCCAGAAAAATCGCGTTTGGAAACCGTCGCGACAGTTGCCATCGCGGTGACGACTATGGCGGTCCCGCCAAATGCCGTCATGATGAGCGACGCGCCGTTCGAAAATCCCAATATGCTGCCAATCAGTCGCGACAGCATCAACCCCATGAAGAATGTAAAACCCAGCAACAGCGCGACGCCCAGCCCGGAATCTTTGGTTTTCTCAATTGCATAAAAGAAACCGAATGCAATGGCGAGAAAGGCAATGAATCCAATGAACGGACTACCTGAAAAAAACGCGAATTTGAACTGTACGCCCAGCCAGGCACCTAAAATGGTTGGAACCATCGAAATTGCAAGCAGCCAGTAAGTATTCCGCAAAACGCGGTTACGGACGGCGGCGGTATCAATCGATGTGCCATAGGTCGGTTGCAGATTCTGGTCCATATTTCCTCCGGGTTTGTTTCCATGATTACTATATATAACAGAATAACATGCCTATTGTCTCATTGCGTATTGAATAACGCTGACAAATACCGCTGAAATTGCAAGCGGAATACGGGGCATGCGTGGGAAGGCACCGTATAAATAAGGTGTTTCATGCTAAAATCAAGGGTTGCCGGATTTTAATCAGCATTCTTAACCCTTTCTTTTTATTGGAGTTTTTACAGATGGCAATCGAACGCACCCTGTCGATTATTAAACCGGACGCAGTCGCGAAAAACGTGATTGGCCAGATCTATACCCGTTTCGAAAAAGCCGGTCTGAAAATCATCGCCGCGCGCATGACGCAACTGTCCCGTGCCGAAGCGGAAGGGTTTTATGCGGTGCACCGCGAGCGTCCGTTTTTCAAGGATCTGGTCGATTTCATGATCTCGGGTCCGGTTATGGTACAGGCCCTGGAAGGCGATAACGCGATTGCCAAGAACCGCGACCTGATGGGCGCGACCGACCCGAAGAAAGCCGAAAAAGGCACCATTCGCGCTGATTTTGCGGATTCGATCGATGCCAATGCAGTGCACGGCTCCGATGCCGCAGAAACAGCCAAAGTGGAAATCGCTTATTTCTTCCCGGCTTTGAACCTTTATTCACGCTAATTGAAATTCCGTTCATTCCCTGCTTGTTTTTATTGCCTGAGGGATGGACGGCATGATGAAATGTCGTTATGACGGATGTCACCAACTTGCTCGATCTCGATCCCGCCCAACTTGCCGCTTACTGCGGCGACTTGGGCGAGAAGCCGTTTCGCGCCAAGCAGTTGCAGCGCTGGATTCATCAATTCGGCGCCAGCGACTTCAATGCAATGACCGATCTGGCGAAGTCGCTGCGCGACAAGCTGGCGACCCGCGCCATTGTTGCCGCACCGGCCGTGATCAGCGATCACACCTCAGCCGACGGAACCCGCAAATGGCTGCTGGATGTCGGTCAGGGCAACGCGGTCGAAACCGTTTTCATCCCCGAAGAAAACCGCGGCACGCTGTGCATCTCGACGCAGGCGGGCTGCGCGGTCAACTGCCGCTTCTGCTCGACCGGCAAGCAGGGTTTCAACCGCAATCTCACGGTCGGCGAGATCATCGGTCAATTATGGATGGCTGAATTCGAATTGCGCAAGACCAAAGGTATCGAGCCCGGTCCGAAGGGCGAGCGCCAGATCACGAACGTGGTGATGATGGGCATGGGCGAACCGTTATTGAATTTTGAGCCGACTGTTACCGCGTTGAAGCTGATGCTCGACGATAATGCTTATGGCTTGTCGCGCCGCCGTGTGACCCTCTCGACCAGCGGCGTGGTACCGATGATCGACAGGCTGGCGCAGGAATGTCCGGTTGCATTGGCGGTGTCACTGCATGCATCGAACGATCAGTTGCGCGACGGACTGGTGCCGCTCAATAAGAAATATCCTCTCAACGAATTGATGCTTGCCTGCAAGCGCTATCTCGACTACGCGCCGCGTGATTTCGTTACCTTCGAATATTGCATGCTGGACGGTGTCAACGATACCGACGCGCATGCGCGCGAACTGGTGTCCCTGGTACAGGACAGCGCCACTGCGGTACCCTGCAAATTCAATCTGATTCCATTCAATCCTTTCCCGGAATCGGGATTGACGCGCTCCACTAATGCGCGCATCAAGGCGTTTGCGCAAATTCTGACTGAAGCAGGCATCGTCACCACCATCCGCAAGACGCGTGGCGATGACATCGATGCGGCTTGCGGCCAGCTGGCGGGCGAGGTGCAGGATCGCACACGGGTGCAGGAACGGATGCAGAAAATGGCGGAATACCAGAAAAAATTCGGCAAGGATTTCGGCCGCATCGTGGAGGTGTCCGTGTGAAAATGGCCTGGTCCAAGTCGGTGCTTGCAGTCGTTGCGGCAGCTCTTTTGCTGCTGGGCGGATGTGCGTCGACCCTGTCTGGCGGTGCACGAGATGAATTGCCGACCAGTTCCGATCAGACCGACAATCAAAAGCGCGCACAGATCCGTCTGCAACTGGCGATCGGGTACTATGAACAAGGCCAAATGACCGTCGCACTGGACGAGCTCAAGCAAGCGCTGCAGATCGATCCCGAGCTTGCCGATGCCTACAGTGTGCGTGCATTGATTTATATGGGCATGGGTGAATCCCGTCTTGCAGAAGACAATTTTCAGCGCGCGATGAAACTGGCGCCGAACAATCCGGATCTGACCAATAATTACGGCTGGTTCCTGTGCCAAAGCGGCCGCGAAAAACAGTCGATTGCCTACTTCGAGGCGACACTGAAGAATCGGGCTTACCAGTCCCCGGACAAGGCACTCAACAATGCGGGTATGTGCAGCTTGAAATTGAAGGATCCCGCTGCGGCCGAGCGCTACCTGACGCAGGCATTTCAGTATGACCCGGGAAATCTCGACACGAATGCCAATCTGGCCAAGATGTACTACAGTCGCGGCGACTATGCGCGGGCACGTTTTTATATTACCCGCGTGATCAAAGCGGATAAATTGACTGCGGATGTATTGTGGACGGCAATCAAGATCGAGCGCAAGTTCGGTAACCGGGTGGCCCAGACCAATTTGGCGACCCAGTTGCGCCGGCGCCATCCTAAATCTTCCGAGTATGCGGCTTTTTTACGTGGGGCGTTTGATGAATGATATGACGATGAACGATTCGACTACTCATAAAGAGACAGATCGGCAACAGCAAGAAGGCGCCCAGCCTGCAGCACCGGGCGCCCAACTGGCCGCACAGCGCCAGGCGCTGAACTGGTCGATCGAGCAGGTTGCAAACCAGTTGAATCTCGCTCCGCGTCAGATTCAGGCAATTGAAGCCGACAACTATGCGGCTCTGCCTGGCATGGCAAGCGTGCGCGGCTTCATCCGGGCCTATGCAAAGCTTTTGAAGATCGATGCAGCGCCGCTGCTGCTGGTCATTGCAAAGGAAACCACCGCCGCAGACGATTTGATGCCGCTGCGGCGTGCGTTGTCCGGCACACCTTTTGCAGAAAGTCGGTCGCCGTCGGCGAGCGGTCATCTGTGGCCGTCGAAATCGACTATTATCGTGCTGTTGTTTATTTTGCTGATAGCGGGAATCATATTTGTCGGTAAGAAGATCGGATGGATTTCGGTCGCATCGCTGTCGTCGAAAATAGACAAGGGGGTGGCGCTATGGTCTGCTCCCATGCGCAGCGCGCCCCGCAGAACCGACACCGTTGCCGCCGCCAACAGGCCGTCCGATACAAGCGGCACTGCGGTCGATATTGCGCCGGCAAGTGTCGTTGCCGCGCCTGATGCATCCAATGCTACGGCCGTTGCAAGAACCAATGATATGGCGGACGGTGCATCCCCGTCGGTCACCGGTCAAGTCGCCATGAACTCAACCGCTCCGGCAGCGCCCCCCAAGGAGACTTCCTTCGAAGCGCCGGCTGGCGACGCGAACCAGGCCGTTCCCGCAGTCCGCGCTTCAGCTGCCGATACAAAAAACATGCTTGTCCTGAAACTGCGCGAGGATTCATGGATTGAAATCAAGCGGCCGGATGACACCGTATCGATTTCGCGTATGGTCAAAGCCGGTACGACAGAGGCGTTCAAGATTTCCGGACCGGTGGCTTTGACGGTTGGAAATGCATCCGGTGTCGATGCCACATTGCGCGGCAGACCGGTAGAATTGCAAGCCAAGGCGAGAAATAATGTCGTCCGGCTAAACCTGAAGTGAATGCGCGTATGTCATCACCGAATCTTCCAATTGCTTCCGGTCCGCTGGCGCGACGTAAGCGCCGGCACGCGCTGGTTCGATACGGCACGCGCGCAATAACTATTGGCGGCGATTCGCCGGTGGTGGTGCAATCGATGACCAACACCGATACCGCCGACGTGATCGCGACCGCAATTCAGGTCAAGGAACTGGCGCGCGCAGGTTCCGAACTGGTACGGATCACCGTCAACAATCCGGAATCCGCGGCTGCCGTGCCCGCGATTCGCGAGCAGCTGGACAGGATGGATGTCGATGTGCCGCTGGTCGGGGATTTCCATTACAACGGCCACAAGCTGTTGAATGATTATCCCGATTGTGCAAGAGCATTGTCGAAATACCGGATCAATCCCGGCAACGTAGGGCAGGGTGCCAAACGCGATACGCAATTTGCACAGA
Organism: Burkholderiaceae bacterium; assembly: GCA_035995725.1. Taxonomy (GTDB): domain Bacteria; phylum Pseudomonadota; class Gammaproteobacteria; order Burkholderiales; family Burkholderiaceae_D; genus JAQGLW01. The sequence goes on from DASYKE010000024.1 coordinate 22,843, forward strand.
TGATCGAAGCGGCCTGCAAATATGACAAGCCGGTGCGTATCGGCGTCAACTGGGGCAGCCTCGATCAAGCGCTGCTGGCACGCATCATGGATGAAAACGCGCAGCGCGCTGCGCCATGGAGCGCGCAGGCTGTCATGTACGAAGCGCTGATTACATCGGCCATCGAAAACGCGCAGCGTGCCGAAGAACTCGGCTTGGCCGGCGACCGCATCATCCTCTCTTGCAAGGTGTCGGGCGTGCAGGATTTGATTGCGGTATATCGGGAACTGGCACGCCGTTGCGATTATCCGCTGCATCTCGGACTGACCGAAGCCGGCATGGGCAGCAAGGGGATCGTGGCTTCCACTGCTGCGTTGGCGGTATTGCTGCAGGAAGGCATCGGCGACACAATTCGCATTTCGCTGACGCCGGAACCGGGCGGAGATCGCACCAGGGAAGTAATAGTTGCACAAGAAATTTTGCAGACGATGGGGATGCGCAAATTTACCCCAATGGTCATCGCTTGCCCCGGCTGCGGCCGCACCACATCGACGGTGTTCCAGGAACTGGCCGACAAGATTCAAACTTATCTGCGCGACCAGATGCCGGTATGGAAAGCGCAATACCCCGGTGTCGAAAGCATGAACGTTGCGGTGATGGGCTGCATCGTCAACGGCCCGGGCGAATCCAAGCATGCCAATATCGGTATCAGTTTGCCGGGTACCGGTGAATCGCCCGCCGCGCCGGTATTTGTCGACGGTGAAAAAACCGTCACGCTGCGCGGTGAGCGCATTGCAGAGGAATTCCAGGCTATCGTGCTCGATTACGTCAAAACCCGCTATCGAAAAGAAGCGGCGGCCGCTTATTGAGCGTTACATAAAATGACGGTTTGAACGCCGCATCCGTCTCCTCTTCGAAAAATCCCTTTGGGAGCGGCCGTAATTCGCTGTCGCGAATCAGATAAAGATCAGATAAAGATCGATAATCGTGCCGCAAACAAGTTGCAAAGAAGCAGTTTAAAAATGTCAGAAAATACAAAAACGGAAAAAATCGTCGGCGTCAAAGGAATGAACGACATTCTGCCTGCCGATGCGCCGCTCTGGGAATTGTTCGAAAACACGGTCCAGACGGTACTGAAGAGCTACGGTTTCCAGCAGATTCGCACGCCGATCGTCGAGCCTACCGCACTGTTTGCCCGTGGTTTGGGAGAGGTAACCGATATCGTCGAAAAAGAAATGTATTCCTTCACCGACTCGATGAACGGCGACCATCTGACGCTGCGGCCGGAGAGCACGGCAGGCGTGGTGCGCGCCGCGCTGGAGCATAACCTGACGTACGACGGCCCGAAACGCCTGTGGTATGCCGGCCCGATGTTCCGTCATGAAAGACCGCAACGCGGCCGTTACCGTCAATTTCACCAGATCGGTGCGGAAGCGATCGGTTTTACCGGTCCCGATATCGATGCGGAATTGATCATGCTGTGTCAGCGCTTATGGGATGACCTCGGGCTGGACAATATCAAGCTGGAATTGAACTCCATCGGCAATGCCGACGAGCGCCATCGCCATCGGACCGATCTGGTGGCGTATTTTGAAAAGCACGCGGAGCTGCTCGATGCGGATGCGAAACGCCGCCTGCATTCGAATCCATTGCGGATTCTGGATACCAAGAATCCGGCGATGCAGCAGATGGTCAATGCCGCGCCAAAGCTGCTCGATTATCTGGACCCCGAATCGCTGGCCCATTTTGAAGGCGTACAAAAAATCCTGCGCCATAACAACATCCCCTTTACAATCAATCCGCGGCTGGTGCGCGGCATGGATTACTACAACCGCACCGTGTTTGAATGGGTCACCGACCAGTTGGGCGCGCAAGGTACGGTATGCGGCGGCGGCCGCTATGATCCATTGGTCGAAATGTTCGGCGGCAAACCCACGCCTGCATGCGGATTCGCAATCGGCGTGGAACGGGTGCTGGATCTGATGAAGGCGTCCGGGGAGCGATTCGCGCCGAACCAGTGCGATGTCTATCTGGTGCATCAAGGCGATGCGGCGCAACTGCAGGCATTTGTGCTGGCTGAACGATTGCGCGATGCAGGGCTGGATGTTGTGCTACATTGCGCCTCGGCCGGTGCCGGGAGCAGCTTCAAATCCCAGATGAAGCGGGCCGATGCCAGCGGCGCAGCGTTCGCAGTCATTATCGGCGAGGATGAAATCGCCAAGAATGTTGCGGCAGTTAAATCCTTGCGTTCCGACGACGCTGAAAACAATCAGGCCACCGTCCCATTCGACGGCGTGACAAATTATGTGGTCGATCAAATCGTCGGCGCAGATGAGCATGACCATTCCGAAAACATACACTATCACCACTGACATTACATTCTCATGGCATACGATCTAGAAGAGCAGGAACAGATGGCCAGCATCAAGGCCTGGTGGAATCGATACGGCAATCTGCTGACGTGGGTGCTCATCATTGCACTGGCCGGGTATGCAGGATGGTCCGGCTGGAATTATTATCAGCGCAATCAATCGGCGCAGGCGTCGCTGCTGTATGAAGAATTGCAGAAAGCGGTTGCCGCAAAGGATAACGTCAAGGTTCAGCGCGCAGCGCACGACATGCAGAATATGTACGGCAGAAGCGCTTATGCCCAGATGAGTGCGCTGACTGCTGCCAAGGCTGCATTCGACGCCAATGACTTGAAAACCGCGAAAGCACAGTTGCAGTGGGTAATCGACAACGGGCGCGACGATGAGTACAAAGCAATCGCAAAGATCCGGCTGGCAGGTATTCTGCTCGACGAGAAAGCATATGACGATGGATTGAAGCTGCTGTCGGGAGATTTCCCGGTGCAATTCGCGGGCGCCGTTGCCGATCGCAAAGGCGATATCCTGGTCGCGCAAAACAAGATGGAAGAGGCGCGCGCCGCTTATCTGCTGGCACTTGATAAAACGGATCAAAGAAATCCAGGCCGTCAACTTATTGAGCTGAAACTGGATGCCATCGGCGGCACGCCGGCCAAAGCCGCGGCTTAGGCAAAGGGGAAGAAATGCGTGTTGCAGCAAAGCTTGCCGGTGCAGCGATGATGGCCATGGTGGCAGGATGTTCTTCATTGAATCCTTTCGCCAGCAAACCTGTGCCGCGTAATCCGCCTGCCGAATTGGTAGATTTCAAGCCGACACTGGCAATTCGCACGGCATGGTCTACCTCGGTCGGCAGTTCCGGCGCGTTCGCTTTTTCGCCTGCCAGCGCAAACGGCAGCGTGTTTGCGGCGGCGGCCGATGGTTCCATCATGCGGTTGGACGCTGCTACCGGCCGCGCCGTGTGGCGCATCAATGCCGGCATGCCCTTGACCGCGGGTGTCGGCAGCGACGGCAATACCGTGGCGGTAGCCGGCGAAAAAGGGACGATTCTGGTATTTAATGGCGACGGGAAATTGCGCTGGAAGGCGCAGGCTTCAAGCGAGGTCTTGTCGGCTCCGGCAGTAGGCCAGGGACTCGTCATCGTGCGCAGTCTGGACAACCGTATCGTCGCGCTTGATGCCGATTCCGGCACTCGCCGCTGGGTGGTGCAGCGTACGGCGCCGCCATTGACTTTGCGGGCCGCGCCGGGGATTGTGATTGCAGAACCGACTGCATTTGTGGCATTGCCAGGCGGTAAATTGCTGGCGCTGGCATTGACTAATGGCGGGCCTCGTTGGGAAGTGGCCGTCGGCGACCCGCGCGGCGCAACCGAATTGGAGCGGATTGCGGATGTGTCCGGCGCACCGGCGGTGGTGGGGCGTGAAGTATGCGCGGTAGCTTACCAGGGGCGTATCGGCTGCGTCGATGCGATCAGCGGCGCTACCCGGTGGGCCAAGGAATTCTCCAGCGATGTGGGCCTGGGGGGTGACGAGCGCTTCATATTCGCAGCCGACGATCGCGGAACTCTGAATGCATTTACACGCGACGGTGGAACCAGCGTATGGCGTAACAACAAGTTGGCGAACCGCCGGCTATCCGCTCCCGTCTCGTTTGGACGCGCGGTGGTCGTTGGCGACGGCCAAAGCTACATTCATTTTCTTTCCCGCGAAGATGGCTCTTTTCTGGCGCGTATCACTACCGATGGGAGTCGGATAGTTGCCGCTCCTGTAATTGCCGGCGCCAATCTGATTTTTCAAACGCAAGCGGGGACAGTGGTTGCATTAGCGGCCGACTGACAATCTGATGAAGCCGGTTATTGCCCTCATAGGACGACCCAACGTGGGTAAATCCACGTTGTTCAATCGGCTTACCCGGTCGCGTGACGCGCTGGTTGCCGATCTGCCCGGATTGACGCGCGACCGGCATTACGGCGAAGGTCGCATGGGCGAGCGTCCGTTCCTGGTGATCGACACCGGCGGTTTCGAGCCGGTCGCAAAAGACGGCATCATGCACGAAATGGCCAAGCAGACCAAGCAGGCGGTCGCGGAAGCCGATGTGGTTATCTTCATTGTCGATGGCCGTCAAGGTTTGACGCCGCACGACAAAACCATTACCGATTTTCTGCGCAAGGCCGGACGCTCAGTGATGCTGGTGGTCAATAAGTCCGAAGGCATGAAATATACTTCGGTGGCAGCCGATTTTTACGAGCTGGGACTGGGCGATCCCTACGTCATTTCCGCCGCACATGGCGACGGCGTCATGGACCTGGTGGATGAAGCGCTCAATCTGGCGCTGGCGCAACGGGCAGCTGTGGAGGAAGACGCAGGGACACTCGCAAAAGGCATCAAGCTCGCCATTGTCGGACGTCCGAATGTCGGCAAATCGACGCTGGTGAATACTCTGCTCGGCGAAGAGCGCGTTATCGCATTCGACATGCCCGGCACGACGCGCGATTCAATCGAAATTCCATTTGAGCGCGATGGCAAGAACTACACGTTGATCGATACGGCGGGCATACGCCGGCGCGGCAAGGTATTTGAGACGATCGAGAAATTTTCGGTAGTGAAAACCCTGCAGTCGATTTCAGAAGCCAATGTCGTGCTGCTGTTGCTTGATGCGCAACAAGACATATCCGAGCAGGACGCGCATATTGCCGGATTTGTGCTCGAGACAGGCAGAGCGCTGGTGGTGGGTGTCAATAAATGGGATGGGCTGACCAGCGATCGCCGCGACGAGATCAAGATGGACCTGGAACGCAAGCTGAACTTCCTGTCGTTCGCAAAATTCCACTTCATTTCCGCATTGAAATCGACTGGCGTCGGTCCGTTGATGAAATCGGTCGATTCAGCCTATGCGGCAGCAATGGCCAATCTGCCAACACCGAAACTTACCCGCGCGCTGATTGAAGCCGTCGAGCACCAGCAGCCGCGCCGCAAGGGTTCGGTCCGGCCCAAGCTGCGCTATGCGCACCAGGGCGGTCAGAATCCGCCTATTATCGTCATTCACGGCAATGCGCTGGACGCAGTCGATGCCGGCTACAAGCGATATCTTGAAACGCACTTTCGCGAAACTTTTTCGCTGGTCGGGACTCCACTACGTATAGAACTGCGTTCCAGCAAAAATCCTTTTGCCAGGCACGAGAAATAGCGCTGCGTTTAGCGCAGTGTTAACAGCCGCTTGGCAAGAAATCTGAAAATCGATTACAGTCGTCATATACGCAGTTCAGCGAGGCACTTGAAAAAGTCGAAATGACTTGAAAAAAGTCAAAATGTCTCCAACTCCTAATCACAACAACACAATGGAGCTTCCATGAGCAACAAAGGGCAATTGTTACAAGACCCCTTCCTCAACGCCTTACGCAAAGAGCATGTTCCTGTTTCGATATACCTGGTCAACGGGATCAAACTCCAGGGCCATATTGAATCTTTTGACCAGTATGTCGTACTTTTGCGCAATACCGTAACGCAAATGGTCTACAAACACGCTATTTCGACCGTTGTTCCCGCACGCGCCGTCAATTTGAATCTTGAATCAGAAGCAGAATAATGTCCTGTGCGCGGATCACCTGATGTACAAACATTAAGTATGCGTGCTGCACTGGTCGGCGTGAATTTCGGTAAAGGCGATTTTGACGCAAGCCTGGAGGAGTTGTCCCTGCTTTCCAAATCCGCAGGGGCAGCTCCGGTCACCACGATTGTCGGCAAGCGTGCCAGTCCCGACGCAGCTTTTTTCGTGGGCTCCGGCAAGGCGGACGAAATCGCCAATGCGGTGACCGACCATCAGATCGATATTGTCATTTTCAATCATGCATTGTCGCCTGCCCAGCAGCGAAATCTCGAGCGGCGGCTGAGCGTTCGGGTAGTGGACCGTACCAGCCTGATACTCGATATCTTTGCGCAACGTGCCCAAAGTCACGAGGGGAAGGTGCAGGTTGAACTGGCACAATTGCAGCATCTTGCCACCCGGTTGATACGCGGCTGGACTCACCTGGAACGGCAAAAAGGCGGTATCGGATTGCGTGGACCAGGGGAAACGCAGCTCGAGACCGACCGCCGCCTGCTGGGTGACCGGGTCAAGGCATTGCGTTCCAAGCTGAGCAAGCTGCATCGTCAGCGCGCGACTCAGCGCCGCGCGCGGGATCGCGCCGATACATTTTCCGTGTCGCTGGTCGGTTATACCAATGCGGGAAAATCGACGCTGTTCAATGCGCTTACCAAGGCGCAGGTGTATGCGGCCGACCAACTGTTCGCGACGCTGGACACCACCTCTCGCCGCATATACCTGGGCGATGCAGGCAACGTGGTGATGTCCGATACGGTCGGATTCATCCGCGAATTGCCGCATCAGCTGGTTGCCGCTTTTCGCGCCACGCTGGAGGAAACGATTCATGCCGATCTGCTGCTGCACGTGGTCGATGCGGCCAGTCCGGCGCGGATGGAGCAGATCGAGCAGGTCAATATGGTGCTCAAAGAAATCGGTGCCGACCATATTCCGCAGATTCTCGTCTGGAACAAGATTGATGCGGCTGGCCTGAATCCGGCTTTGGAGCGGGATGAGTATGCTAAAATCCAACGTGTTTTTCTCAGCGCCCAGACCGGGGAGGGACTGGATATGCTGCGCCAGGCGATTGCCGAGTTTGCGAAGGCGGGCTATGCCGCGAGCCTGGATGGCGCAGAACCTGCCGAGCCCCGCAACGTTGACGAATCCAATTAGCATTCCAACCTATAACTCTTACGCCGGACTGCGACAGAATGCTTGTTTCCCACCTAAAAAAAAGAATTGGCCTGATGTTTTCACTGAACGATCCTCGCTGGGGACGCGGCTCACAAGACAATGATCAGCACCAAAGCAACGGCGGCAAAAAGCCCAATGACGGCCCGCCTGACCTCGACCAGTTGTGGCGCGATTTCAATCAGCGCCTGAACCGCCTGTTCGGCAACAGGAATGGCGGCGGAAATTCGGGCGGCGGTTTGACGCCGGACATGAAGGGTGCGGGCATCGGTGTCGGCATCGTTGCCGTTATTGCGCTTTTTTTGTGGCTGGCCAGCGGGTTTTTCATCGTGCAGGAGGGCCAGACCGGGGTGGTGCTGACCTTTGGAAAATACAGCCATATGACGCCAGCCGGCTTCAACTGGCGCTGGCCGTATCCGATCCAGAGTCATGAGATCGTCAATGTTTCGCAGGTTCGCACGGTTGAAGTCGGTTATCGCTCCAGCGTCAAGAACAAGCAGGGTAAGGAATCGCTGATGCTGACCGATGATGAAAATATTATCGACATTCAGTTTGCAGTACAGTACAAGCTCAAGAATGCGGCGGATTGGGTCTTTAACAACCGCAGCCAGGAAGAAATGGTCAAGCAAGTCGCTGAAACCTCGATTCGGGAAATTGTCGGCAAGAGCAAGATGGATTTCGTGCTCTACGAAGGCCGCGAGAAAGTCGCCTTCGACACCGGCCAGTTGATGCAGCAGATTGTCGATCGCTATAAAGCCGGCGTTCAGATCACCAATGTGACGATGCAAGGGGTCCAGCCGCCTGAGCAGGTGCAGGCGGCATTCGACGATGCAGTCAGGGCCGGGCAGGATCGCGAGCGCCAGAAGAACGAAGGCCAGGCCTATGCCAACGATGTGATACCCAAGGCGCGCGGTGCTGCCGCACGCTTGATGCAGGAGGCGGAAGCATATCGGGCGCGCGTCATTGCCAATGCACAGGGCGATGCGTCGCGTTTCAAGCAGGTGCTGGTGGAATATCAAAAGGCACCGGCTGTAACCCGCGAACGCATGTACCTGGAAACCATGCAACAAATTTTCGCCAACACGGCCAAGGTCATGATCGACGCGAAAAGCGCCAACAATCTGTTGTATTTGCCGCTCGATAAATTAATCACACAAAGTGGAGCGGGCGATGCCGGCGGCATCAAGCCGGCTCCTTCCGGCACCGGCAATGCGGCAGTCAACCCCGCAGCCGATCCTTTACAGTCGCTGGAGGTGCAGCGTCAGAAGGATGCGCGCAGCCGCGATAGCCGCGATTCCCGCAACCGGGAGGCAAGATAATGAATCGGCTCGTTTCCTACAGTATTGTTGCGCTGATTGCGCTGTCGCTGTTGCTGTCGACGTTGTTTGTGGTCGACCAACGCCAGTATGCAATTGTGTTTGCGCTGGGCGAAGTCAAACAGGTGATCAACAAGCCCGGCCTGTATTTCAAGTTGCCGCCGCCGTTTCAGAATGTATTGTTTCTCGACAAACGCATCCTGACGCTTGATACTCCGGAAGCCGACCGGTTCATTACGGCCGAGAAAAAGAACATTCTGGTTGATGCCTTCGTCAAGTGGCAAATTATTGAACCAAGACTGTATTTTGTCAGTTTCGGCGGAGAAGAGCGTCGCGCGCAAGACCGGATGGCGCAAATCGTAAAAGCGGCATTAAATGATGAAATCACCAAGCGTACGGTGCGGGAAGTCATCTCCGGCGAGCGCGGTAAGGTAATGGACGCTATTCGTAAAAAAGTGGCGGATGAAGCCAAGCAAATCGGTGTGGAAATCGTCGATGTGCGCTTGAAACGAGTTGATTATGTCGAGCAAATCAATGCCTCCGTGTACGATAGAATGAAGTCCGAACGTGCCCGCGTTGCAAACGAGTTGCGCTCAACCGGTGCGGCGGAATCCGAAAAAATCCGCGCTGATGCAGACCGGCAACGTACGGTGATCCTGGCCGAAGCGTATCGCGATGCCGAGAAAATCCGCGGCGACGGCGATGGCAAGGCATCGCAAACTTATGCCCAGGCCTTCGGCCAGAATCCGGAATTCTTCAAGTTCTACCGTAGCCTGGAAGCGTATCGCGCCAGTTTCAATAACCGCAATGACATGCTGGTTATTGACTCCAATTCCGAGTTCTTCAGATATTTTAAGGGTGCAGGATCCGGTACTGCCAAGAAATGACGCATAGGCGCCGGGAAAACCCGGGGCTGCTGCATTCGGACTGATGCCGTCTGAAAGCATTGGTCCTTTCTTCTTGTACAGCCAATGTTCTGATGGCCGGATCTGCTTTCCGGATCGATATTGCAGCAATGCTTGGCGACGCTTGGTCTAGTCGATTTCTTTTCCTGACTTGTTTTCTTTATGCCTAATTGGCTGCTTCCTGAAAATATTGCCGATGTCTTGCCGTCCGAAGCGCGCAAGATCGAGGAATTGCGGCGCATCATACTGGACAATTTCCGGCTCTACGGCTATGAACTCGTAATGCCGCCGCTGCTGGAATATCTGGAGTCGCTGACTGCGGCGGGGCAGGATATCGATTTGCGCATGTTCAAGCTGGTCGATCAGTTGTCCGGCCGCACCATGGGCATGCGCGCCGATATGACGACTCAGGTTGCGCGCATCGACGCGCATTTGCTCAATCGCGCTTCCGTCACGCGGCTGTGTTACGCGGGTAGCGTACTGCACACTCGTCCGTCCGGTTTGCACGCGACACGTGAGCCGCTGCAGATCGGAGCGGAAATATACGGGCACGCAGGCCTGGAAGCGGATGCCGAAATTCAGGAGCTGGCATTGGCTTCGCTGGCGCTTGCGGGATTTTCCCAGGTACGACTGGATTTATCCCATGTAGGGGTGCTGCGTGCCATCATCGCCAATGATGCCAGGGCCCAAAAGAACGAAGCTGAATTGTATGTCCTGCTGCGTGCCAAGGATATGCCGGGACTGCAGGTGGCGACTGCCGGTTATGACCAGGTGACGCGTGCCGCATTGCTGGCTCTGCCGGGCTTGTATGGCGACGTAGCAGTGGTGGCGCGTGCGCGCAAGATTCTGCCGCAGTGGGCAGGAATTGACAATGCGCTCGACGAGCTGGAATCGCTGGTCAAACTGGCCGGTGATGCCAGCGTGACGATCGATCTGGCCGATTTGCGCGGCTACCAGTATGAAAGCGGCGCGATGTTCTCGATCTACGTGCCCGGCCTGCCCAATGCGGTGGCGCGCGGCGGCCGTTACGATCATGTCGGGGAAGCGTTCGGCCGCGCTCGTCCCGCTACCGGATTTTCGATGGACTTGCGCGAGCTGGCTCGTTTGTTGCCGAGCGCCGAACGCAAGCGCTCGATTCGCGCGCCTTGGGGCAGGGAGCCCAAGCTGCATGCGAAAATTGTCGAGTTGCGCAAGGCGGGTGAGGTCGTGATCCAGAATTTGCCCGGCCACGAAAACGATCAGGATGAATTCGATTGCGATCGCGCCATCGTGCAGGAAAATGGAAATTGGGTTCTCAAAAAACTGGTATAGGCTCTGGTAATGTCACAAAAAAGCATCGCGAAAAACGTAGTCGTCATCGGTACCCAATGGGGTGATGAAGGAAAAGGCAAGATCGTCGATTGGCTGACCGATCATGCGCAAGGCGTCGTGCGTTTTCAGGGCGGCCATAATGCCGGCCATACGCTGGTGATCGGCGGACAAAAAACGGCATTGCAATTGATCCCTTCCGGTATCATGCGCGCCGGCGTCGCATGCTACATCGGCAATGGCGTCGTGTTGTCCGTGCCCGATTTGCTGCGTGAAATCGACAAGCTGCAGGCGATCGGGGTGGAAGTCGTCTCGCGCCTGAAAGTGTCGGAAGCATGCCCGGTCATTCTTCCATATCACGCCGCGCTGGATTCGGCGCGCGAGATGGCGCGTGGCGCGGCCAAGATCGGCACAACCGGCAAAGGCATCGGCCCTGCCTACGAGGACAAGGTCGCACGGCGGGCGATCCGCGTAGCCGATCTGCTCAATGAAAAACGCTTCGCCGAAAAGCTGCGTGAAAACCTCGATTACCACAATTTTGTGCTGACTCAGTATTTGAAGGCGCAGGCGGTCGACTACCAGCAAACGCTGGATGATGCGCTTGCCAGCGTGCCGCGCGTAAGGCCCATGGTGACGGACGTTTCGAGCGCCCTGTATGCGGCATACAAGGCTGGCGCGAACCTGTTGTTCGAAGGTGCGCAGGGCAGTTTGCTGGATGTCGATCACGGCACCTATCCGTATGTAACTTCCAGCAATTGCGTCGCCGGTAACGCCGCTGCCGGATCGGGTGTCGGGCCCAACATGCTGCACTACATTCTCGGTATTACCAAAGCCTATACGACTCGTGTGGGTTCCGGTCCTTTTCCATCCGAACTGGCGACCGATGAGGGCGTCGGCAAGCATCTGGCAAGTGTCGGCCATGAATTCGGTACGGTCACCGGCCGTGCGCGCCGCTGCGGCTGGTTCGACGCCGCATTGCTCAAGCGCTCGGTCCAGATCAACGGCGTCTCGGGCATGTGCCTGACCAAGCTCGATGTACTGGATGGCCTGCAGTCGCTCAGGCTGTGCACCGGCTACAGGCTCGATGGAAAAACCGTCGATATATTCCCTGTGGGAGCCGAAGATGCAGCGCGTTGCGAGCCGATTTACGAAGAAATGGCCGGCTGGAAAGAAAGCACTGTCGGCGCCAAATCGTTGGCTAACCTGCCTGGCAACGCCCGTGCTTACATCAAGCGGATTGAAGAGTTGGTCGGCGTGCCGGTTGATATGGTATCGACCGGTCCCGATCGTGAAGAGACGATCGTGCTGCGCCATCCATTCGAGTAATTAAACGGGAAAGGACAGGCAGGGTGCCGATATCGAGCGACAAGGATCTCTGGGTTAGCTGGGCTGAATATCACCGCGCGATCGAAGAGCTGGCACTGCTGGTGCACGAATCGGGCTGGAAATTCGACCAGGTGTTATGTCTGGCCCGGGGCGGCTTGCGCCCCGGGGACATATTTTCCCGGCTCTTTGACGTGCCTTTGGCGATTCTGGCGACCAGTTCCTATCGAGCAGGGGCAGGTACGGTGCGCGGCGATCTCGATATCGCCAGGCATATTACGATGACAAAAGGTGCGCTTGCGGGCAGGGTGCTGCTGCTCGACGACCTGGTCGATTCCGGCGTTACGCTCGCAAAAGTGCAACGCCATTTGAAAGAGAGCTTTCCCGCCGTGACAGAAGTGAAATCGGCGGTTATCTGGTGCAAGGCCTGCTCGTCGGTGCGGCCGGATTTTTATTTGAAATACCTGGCTAACAACCCGTGGATTCACCAGCCGTTTGAAGAATACGATAGCTTGCGTCCGCATCAGCTCGCGGCGCGGATGAAAAAGGCGGAGAGCACTAAAAATCCGGCTTGACCGGGAAGATTGAATTGGCAAAAACGACTGCAGCCAACAAGAAAAAACCCGCTGACGGATCAACGGGTTTTCTGATGATTTGGTGCCCACGGAGGGACTCGAACCCCCACACCTTGCGGCACATGGACCTGAACCATGCGCGTCTACCAATTCCGCCACGTGGGCATTACGAAAGACAGAGATTATAGCGGAAAACCTTTGGAAGTCAATTCGTCGGCGAAGCCCGATCCCGCCGCTACCGGCCCGTGATGCAAATATTGCACTCCTCCGTTACACTAACCTTAATATACCAATCAACTTTAACTGAAACACCCTTTTGAGCCAATATCCCTACACCATTCCTAGCCGAGAGGAAATTCTTGGCATCTTGCGCACGGCCGCCGAGCCGCAGGACACGATATCGATCGCAACGGCACTTGGCGTCGGTCCTGATGAATCGGACGGCCTGACGCGTCGCCTTAACGCGATGGAACGCGACGGCCAGATCAAGCCGGATCGCTCCGGCCACTATCAATTAGCTCACCTGACCAACTTTATCGAAGGACGCGTCAGCAGTCATCGCGACGGCTACGGTTTTCTGGTGCCAGATGACAGCAGCGACGATGTTTTCCTGCCGGAAAAAGAAATGCAGAAAGTGTTGCACGGCGACCGCGTGCAGGCTCGCATCGTCGGCACGGATCGGCGCGGGCGGCCCGAGGGCACGATTGTGGAAGTCGTCACGCGTGCCAATACTCATGTGATCGGCCGGTTGCTCAATGAAAACGGCGCCTGGATTATCGTGCCGGAAGACAAGCGTATCAGCCAGGACATTCTGCTTGCCGGTTCTCCCGGCCAGGCAAAAACCGGGCAGGTGGTCAGCGTCGAGTTGACCGAACAGCCATCGCGCTATACGCAGCCGGTCGGCAAGATTGCCGAGATATTGGGCGATATCGACGACCCGGGCATGGAGATCGAAATCGCGGTACGCAAATATGGCGTTCCGCATGAATTTTCCGAAGCGGCAAAGAAGCTGGCTGCCAAACTGCCGAGTGAAGTGCGTCCCGTCGACCTGGCCGATCGAGTCGATTTGCGGGATGTGCCGCTGGTGACGATCGACGGTGAAGATGCGCGCGACTTCGATGATGCAGTCTACTGCGAGCCGGTCAAGATCGGACGCAGCAACGGTTACCGCCTGATCGTCGCGATCGCCGATGTCAGTCACTACGTGAAGCCCAACGACCCGATCGATGTCGATGCGATCGAGCGCAGCACTTCCGTGTACTTTCCGCGCCGCGTGATTCCGATGCTACCGGAAAAATTGTCGAATGGACTGTGTTCGCTGAACCCGAACGTGGATCGCCTGACGCTGGTCTGCGACGCTGTCATCACGGCCAAAGGCGAAATCAAGGCATATCAGTTTTATCCTGCCGTCATCCATTCGGCGGCACGCCTGACCTATACCGAAGTTGCCGCGATATTAGCCAATACCAAGGGCACGGAAGCGGCGAAACGCCCGGCGCTGGTGCCGCATCTGTTGAATCTATACGAAGTATTCCAGGCTCTGCTGCAGGCACGGCAGGCTCGCGGCGCAATCGACTTCGAGACCACGGAAACCTATATCGTATGCAATGCGGCAGGCAAGATCGAGCAAATTCTGCCCCGCACCCGCAATGACGCGCACAAGGTCATCGAGGAATGCATGCTGGCGGCCAATGTGTGCGCAGCCGATCTGCTGGAGCGCCACAAGCATCCCGGTGTGTATCGCATCCATGCCAGGCCGACCAAGGAAAAGCTCAACCAGGTCAGGACCTTCCTGAAGCAGGTCGGTTTGCATCTGGGCGGCGGCGATACGCCTTCCGCTTCCGATTATGCGGAGCTGATGCCGAAAATCAAGGCGCGTCCGGATGCGCTGCTGCTGCAGACCATGCTGCTGCGCTCGATGCAGCAAGCGGTCTACAGTCCGGACAATATCGGCCATTTCGGGTTGTCTTATGAAGCGTATGCGCACTTCACCAGTCCGATCCGCCGTTATCCGGATTTACTGACCCATCGTGCAATCAAGGCGATCCTGCAAGGAAAGCGTTACGAGCCCAAGGGAATCGATACCGGTGTGCTGAACACGATGCTGTCGCCGGCGGCACGCAAGATGCAGGCGCAGGACAAAGCCAACGGAAAGAAAAAGCACGAGGGCGAGCTTGCGATCTGGGAAGCGCTCGGCATCCACTGTTCGGCCAACGAGCGCCGTGCCGACGAGGCATCGCGCGACGTCGAGGCGTGGCTGAAGTGCTACTTCATTCGCGACAAGCTCGGTGAAGAATTTACCGGCACGATCTCGGGCGTCACTCCGTTCGGCATTTTCGTGCAGCTGGATTCACTTTTTATTGAAGGCCTGGTGCATGTGACCGAGCTGGGCGCAGATTACTTCCAGTACGACGAGGCCCGCCACGAACTGCGCGGCGAGCGTACCGGTATCCGCTATCAGCTCACGGATCGCGTGACCGTGCAAGTGAGCCGTGTCGATCTGGATGCGCGCAAGATCGATTTGCGCCTGGTGACTGAACCGGGCATCAGGACGGTGCTGAAGAACGAGGCGCGCCGTGCCGACTCCGAACAGCAGGCGCGCGCCAGCAAGAAGAAATCGAGCCTGACGGCGACAACTGCCGAGCCCGGCAAAGCGCCCAGGGCAAAGCGATCCAGGACTTCTTCGGTAGCAGCGGAAAAAGTACGTTCGCCCAAAGCCTACGCAAAGTCCGGCAGGAAGAAGCGATAGCAGATGAAAAGCAAAATGATTTTCGGCTTCCATGCCGTCACTGCCCGCTTGCGCCATGAAGCATCATCGGTCGACGAAATTTATATCGATGCGGGCCGCCATGACCGGCGCATGCAGGAATTGGTGCGTGCAGCGCAGGCAGCCAATGTGCGTATCATTCAGGCCGATGATCAACGGCTCAACAACATGGTCGGCACCCGCCGCCATCAGGGCGTGGTCGCAAAAGCCGGCGAGCTGTCGCTGGCGCGCAACCTGGACGAACTGCTGGATGCGATTGTCGGGCCGCCGTTGCTGCTGGTGCTCGACGGCATAACCGATCCGCACAATCTCGGAGCCTGCCTGCGTGTGGCCGACGGGGCGGGCGCGCATGCGGTCATCGCACCGAAGGATCGCGCTGTCGGCCTGAATGCGACCGCGGCCAAGGTCGCCAGCGGCGCAGCCGAAACTGTTCCTTACATTACCGTCACCAATCTGGCGCGCGCAATGCGGGAGCTCAAGGAACGCGATATCTGGCTGATCGGTACCACAGAGGACGCGGAAAAGAGCTTGTACGAAGCGGATTTTTCCGGCCCGGCCGCGCTGGTAATGGGATCGGAAGGCGAGGGCATGCGCCGCCTGACGCGCGAGACTTGCGACGTGCTGGTCAGCATTCCGATGTTCGGCTCGGTCGAAAGCCTGAACGTTTCCGTAACGTCGGGAATCTGCCTTTACGAGGCGCGGCGGCAGCGGATTGCCAGGGATGGGTAATTCAAAATTCAAGCTCAAGCGGTAACAAAAACCGGGTTGTCGATAAGCCGGTCGTTATTTATTGCTCTTCAGCGAAGCTGCGCCGAACGCGCTAACATTATGCCCCTGAGGCAACCGATTTACGCTTGGCAGGGAAGAGTTTCCTTCGAGGTAGCATCGAGATATTGGTGCAGTCGTATTCGTGCACATCCGGGTATCTCCATCGATTCGGGTGTCTCTGTCGATGCTTATCTCTGTCGGTGCTTATCTTTGTTCGCTATTTGAAATGTTGAGGACAGAGTAGCTCGGCGCGCTGCGGCGCCTTGCAAACTCTGTCCCGCAATAATTAGAATTCTGTCCCGCAATAATTAAAAATATATATGTTTAGCCGCATCCGCGAAGATATCGCCAGCATCATCGAACGTGATCCAGCCGCTCGCACGGCGTGGGAGGTACTGACCTGCTATCCGGGCCTGCATGCGATCGTCCTGCATCGCTGGGCGCACTGGTGCTGGATGCATGACATGAAATGGTTCGGCCGTTTCATTTCGCATGTCGCGCGGGGTTTGACCGGCATCGAGATCCATCCGGGCGCGACCATCGGCCGCCGTGTATTCATCGACCATGGATTCGGTGTTGTCATCGGCGAAACGGCGGAAGTCGGCGATGACTGCACGATATATCAAGGAGTTACGCTCGGCGGCACTTCGCTCCACAAGGGTGCGAAGCGCCATCCGACTTTGGCGCGTGGCGTGATTATCGGTGCCGGCGCCAAGGTGCTGGGCGGTTTTACCGTCGGCGAAGGGGCGAAAATCGGTTCAAACGCAGTGGTTGTCAAAGAAGTGCCGCCGGGCGCCACCGCGGTCGGCAATCCTGCGCGCATTATTCAGAAGGACACTTATAGCATCAAGGAACAGGCGGCCGCCCGCATGTTTGCCGCTTACGGGATCACGCCGAACGGCGATGATCCCTTGTCGAAGGCGCTGCACGGCCTGATCGATAACGCGGCCGCCCAGGAGCATCAGATCGTCAAGATCATAACGGCCCTCAAATCTGCCGGCATTATTTGCGAAACTTTGCCGGAACTGGAAAAATTCGACCCTCAGCAACTCAACAAGCTGGTTGAGTGAAAATATTCAAGTGAATCAGGAATCAGGCTCCGCACAATCGGACGGTATCGATCCGGACCGGCGAATCGTTCTCGATCCGTTCGAGATTCGCGTGCTTGCCGTTCTCGCTGAAAAAGAGTCTCTGACACCGGACAGCTATCCGCTGTCGCTCAATGCATTGACCAACGGTTGCAATCAATTATCCAGCCGCGATCCGGTGATGTCGATTACCGAAGAAACCGTACAGGATGTATTGCATCGCCTGATACAAAAAAAATTCGTGGCCGAAGTCAGCCAGGCCGGTGCCCGCGTAACGAAGTATGAGCATCGCATGCGCATCAAGTGGTCGCTGCAGCAGGACAAGCTCGCAATCCTGACGACACTGATGCTGCGCGGGATTCAGACGGCGGGCGAAATCCGCACACGCGCAGCGCGCATGCATGAATTCTCTGACGTTGCCGACGTCGAAACCGGGCTGCAATTCCTGATCGACAAGTTTCCGCCGCTGGCGGCCCGGCTTGCGCGAGGACCGGGCACCAAGGAATCGCGCTATGCGCAATTGCTGTCGGGGGAAGAAATCCTTGAGCGCCAGGATGTTGCCGCCGGTTTTTCATCGACACCGGCAATGGAAGTACCGCGACAGGATAGGGTGGCGCAACTGGAAGATGAGGTTGGCCGCCTGCGCCGGGAGGTCGAAAGTCTAAGCAGGCAATTCGAGGATTTCAAAAAACAGTTCGATTGAAATTATCCCCGAGCAGTGACAGTGCTCCAAAATTCGTCGATTTTTACTGCAGCTCGATACCATCGATTGCATAACGCCTGATTACTCCATCGGAGCCGATTGCCACCCAGCCGCCGCGCGCCGGTTCGACATCGCAATCCCAATCCGGCAAAACGTAACGGATACGGGTGCCGGCACCATCACGATTTTCATGCCTGGCCGGCCGATGTGTATGGCCATGAATCATGATGGAGGAATCGGTCGCATCGAACAGCGATGCAATAGCGCCGGTATTCACATCCATGATGTCGTAAGACTTGTTGTGCTGCGCCCGGCGACTTTCGCTGCGCACTCCTTCAATGATTTTTTTGCGCTGCGCAAGCGGTTGTGCAAGAAAGGCTTGCTGCCAGCCCGGCTGTCGGACCTGAGCGCGGAATGCCATATACGCTGCATCATCGGTGCATTGGGCATCGCCATGGGTCAGCACGATGCGCTGGCCGGCAATCGTCGCAATGAACGGGTCAGGCAGCGGCGTCGCGCCGGTTGCATGCGCAAAACCGTCGCCGGCCAGAAAATCGCGGTTGCCGGCGATCCAGAAAACCGATACGCCCGCATCGCTGACTTGGCGGATTGCATCGGCCACCTGCCTGTTGCAGGGAGTGGCGATATCGTCGTCACCGGCCCAGTACTCGAACAAATCGCCCAGCACATATAGCTGCCGTGCCTTCATCGCATGATTGCGTAAAAACGCGAAGAACGCCTGGGTGGTGCGCGGCAAGGCTTCCTGCAAGTGCAAGTCGGAAACAAAAAGCGCAACCGGTTCGGATTGCGCTGTCTTCTCCGTGGCAGGCAGTGTCGTTGGCTGGTCGTGCATGGCGCGGGACGGGGGAATCAGCCGGTTAAACCAGCTCTGCTTTTTGGATGACGATATTGTCAACCGGGACATCTGCAAACATGCCGGTGCGCGTGGTTTTGACCGACTTGATCTTGTCCACCACATCCATTCCTTCAACTACCTTGCCGAATACGCAGTAACCCCAGCCATCCTGTCCCGGGTAATCGAGGAAGCTGTTGTTCTTGATATTGATGAAAAATTGCGCGGATGCCGAATGCGGATCCGAAGTGCGTGCCATCGCAACCGTATAGGGCTCGTTCTTGAGGCCATTCTTGGCTTCGTTTTCGATTTGTGCGTTGGTCGGCTTTTGCTTCATGCCCGGCTCGAAGCCGCCGCCCTGGATCATGAAGCCATCGATGACGCGATGGAAAATCGTGCCGTCGTAATGGCCGGAACGGACGTAGGCAAGGAAGTTTTCGACGGTTTTCGGCGCTTTTTTCGCATCGAGTTCAAGTTTGATCTTGCCGTGATTGGTGGTGAGGATGACAGCCATAAAACTCCTTGATAAATGATTACTGCAGATTATTGCAAAATGTCTGATTCGACGCGATTATTTGATGATCGATGCGGATTCGATCACTACCGGCTTGGTCGGGACGTCGCCGCCGGCGGTCGGTACAAGCTTGATCTTGTCGACTACATCCATTCCCTTGATGACCTTGCCGAACACGGCGTAACCCCAGCCATCCTGTCCCGGATAATCGAGAAAGCTGTTATTTTTGACATTGATGAAGAATTGCGCGGATGCCGAATGCGGATCCGATGTACGCGCCATTGCCAGCGTGTAGGGTTCGTTCTTGAGACCGTTCTTGGCTTCGTTCTCTATCGGCGCCCTGGTCGGTTTTTGCTTCATGTTCTTGTCGAAGCCGCCGCCCTGGATCATGAACCCGTCGATGACGCGATGAAAAATCGTGCCGTTGTAGTGGCCATTTTTGACATATTGGAGGAAATTTTCCACGCTCTTCGGCGCTTTTTCCGGGTACAGTTCCAGCACGATTTCTCCCATGCTGGTTTTCAGCGAGACACGGGGCGCGTCGGCTGCGGCTGCGGTACCGGCAGCGCCTGCCAACGTCAGACCCGCAAGCAGAGTCAAAAAATAACGGCGAGAATATTGGATCATCGGTTCCTTGTTGGACATTTTAGTAATGGATAATTGATCTGGGACGAGGTCATGTGATCGAACAGGTAATCAGGCTTTCCTCATTTTCCGTTGGTTAATGGTAAAAATTTCAGCATGCGTTGTAAGCGTGGTTAAACGATAGCAATAGATGAGGAGCTCGCTTTTCATCAATGTTATACTGCCGCAAAAAGAAGCATTTTATCAAAATAAGCATTACAAAAGGGTTTTAGCGACCGTGTCGCAGTAACGTTAAGCACTGGCTATCGAACCGTGCGCAAACGTGGAGCACATTATGCGGCAACTTGTCGGCTGGAACGGATAATCATCTATGAGCGTCTTGAAAATCTACAATACGCTTGCGCGTGAGAAGCAGCTTTTTTCCCCGATGGAGCCCGGCAAAGTACGCATGTATGTATGCGGCATGACGGTGTATGACTATTGCCATCTCGGTCATGCACGGGTCATGGTCGTATTCGACATGGTGCAGCGCTGGCTGCGTGCGTCGCGTTTCGATGTGACCTATGTGCGCAACATTACCGACATCGACGACAAGATAATCAAACGTGCCACGGAAAACGGCGAACCCATTTCGCATCTGACGCAGCGATTCATTGCCGCGATGAATGAAGATGCCGCCGCGCTGGGTGTCGAAAGGCCGGATCACGAACCGCGCGCGACGCAATATGTGCCGCAGATGCTGGACATGATCGAGAAGCTCGAGCGAAATAACCTGGCATACAAAGCGGCTGACGGCGACGTCAATTATTCGGTGCGCGACTTTGACGGATACGGCAAGCTGTCGGGCAAATCGCTCGACGACCTGCGCGCCGGCGAAAGGGTCGATGTCAATACCGGCAAGCGCGATCCGCTCGACTTCGTGCTCTGGAAGGCATCGAAAAAATCCGAACCGGATGAGGTCAAATGGGATTCGCAATGGGGCAAGGGGCGTCCGGGCTGGCATATCGAGTGCTCGGCGATGGCATGCCAGTTGCTCGGCGAGCAGTTCGATATCCACGGTGGCGGACAGGACCTGCAGTTCCCGCACCATGAAAACGAAATAGCCCAGTCGGAAGGCGCTCACCGGCATACTTTCGTCAACTACTGGATGCATAATGGTTTCGTGCGGGTCGACAATGAAAAAATGTCGAAGTCGCTCGGCAATTTTTTCACGATCCGCGAAATATTGAAGAAGTACGATCCGGAAGTCGTGCGGTTTTTCATCCTGCGCGCGCACTATCGCAGTCCGCTCAATTATTCCGATGCGCATCTGGACGATGCAAAGGGCGCATTGACGCGCCTCTATACCGCTCTGAAGGACCGGCGGCCGGACGACCGGGAACTGGATTGGGCCGAGCCGCATGCGGCACGTTTCGCGGACGCGATGAATGATGATTTCAATACGCCGATCGCCATTTCGGTATTGTTCGACCTGGCCAATGAAGTCAACCGGACTGAATCGCCTTTGCTTGTACGGCAATTGAAAGCTTTGGCCGCTACCATGGGTTTGCTGACACGCGAGCCCAGAAGTTTTTTGCAAGGCGGGGTCGGCTCTGTACTCCCGATGGTTGGCGGGGTAATTGGCAGCCAGGAAGATGGCATTGCTTCCGCAACTGCCGCAGCGGGCTTCAGTAATATCCAGATCGAAGAAAAAATCGTTGCTCGCACGTCCGCGAAAAAGGCGAAAAATTTCGCCGAAGCCGACCGCATCCGCAATGAACTGCTGGCCGGCGGCATCATCCTCGAGGACAAGCCTGGCGGCATAACCGAATGGCGAAGGGCTTAGGCTGCATGGACATAAACGTACAAGTCCAGGTGCAAGTTTGCGTACCCGCGTATTGGGAAGACGCGAAGCTCGAATTGATGAAACGCGACCGCATCATGCGCAAGCTGATCCCGCAGGTCGGCGATCTGCACCTGATCGGCCGTGGCGAGGCGTTCACAACCCTGGCGCGCTCCATTGTCGGCCAGCAGATTTCGATCAAGGCGGCCGAAACGGTCTGGCAACGCTTGTTGTCAATCTGTCCAAAATGTACGCCGCAGCAGATACTTAAAGCAGGCAATGACAAATTGTCATTGTGCGGTTTATCCAAGCGCAAGACGGAATATATTATCGATTTGGCCGAACATTTCAGGGCTAAACGGGTACATGCGGACAAATGGGCTGAGATGGAAGATGAAGACGTTATTGCGGAATTAGTGCAAATTCGTGGTATCGGACGCTGGACAGCAGAAATGTTTTTGATATTTAATATGCTTCGGCCTAATATCTTGCCTTTGGACGATCTCGGATTGCTCAAGGGCATAAGCGTCAACTATTTTTCCGGCGAACCGGTATCGCGCAGCGATGCGCGGGAAGTGGCCGCGAACTGGGAACCGTGGCGTACTGTTGCGACCTGGTATTTATGGCGAAGCCTTGATCCGGTCCCGGTAGAATATTGAAGAAATCGAAGAAAAATGGTCACCTCGTATTCAACTAGAAGGAGGCACGGTGAGTAAAATTACTTTTCTGAATTTTGAGCAGCCGATCTCGGAGCTGGATTCCAAAATCGAAGAACTGCGTTTTGTGCAGGACGACTCCGCGGTGGATATTTCGGAAGAGATCGATCGGCTGTCGAAAAAGAGTCAGCAGCTGACCAAGGATATATACGCCAAGCTCACTCCGTGGCAAGTGTCGCAAATTGCGCGTCATCCGCAACGCCCGTACACGATGGACTACGTGAATGAAATTTTCACCGATTTCCATGAATTGCATGGCGACCGCAGCTATGCGGATGATTTGTCGATCGTCGGCGGTCTGGCACGTTTCAACGGCCAGGCGTGCATGGTGATCGGCCATCAGAAAGGGCGCGACACCAAGGAGCGCGCAATGCGCAATTTCGGCATGCCCAAGCCGGAAGGCTATCGCAAGGCGATGCGCCTGATGAAGCTGGCGGAAAAATTCGGTTTGCCGATATTTACCTTTGTCGATACTCCCGGCGCCTTCCCGGGTATCGATGCGGAAGAGCGCGGCCAGTCCGAAGCGATAGGACATAACCTGTATGTGATGGCGGGGCTGAAGGTACCGCTGATCGCGACCATCATCGGCGAAGGCGGCTCCGGCGGTGCGCTGGCGATTGCGGTCGGCGATGCGGTATTGATGCTGCAATATGCGACGTATTCCGTGATTTCGCCGGAAGGTTGCGCATCGATTCTGTGGAAGACTTCCGAGCGCGCATCCGATGCAGCCGAGGCGCTGGGATTGACGGCGCATCGCTTGAAAGCGATGGGCCTGATCGACAAAATCATCAACGAACCGTTGGGTGGCGCCCACCGCGATCCGAAGCAAATGGCTGCAATGCTCAAGCGGGCGTTGGCCGACACGCTGCGCCAGTTCCAGGGAATAAAGACCAAGGATCTGCTGGTCGCGCGCCACGAGAAACTGATGGGCTATGGCAAATTCAAGGAACTCACGCAGCCGGAATAAAGCCTCTGGCCTGCAGGTTGAATTTGAACGCGCGCTCGGGGATATCCTGGCGCGCGTTTGTGTTTCTGCGACCGAAGGGAGTGCAAAGCCGACCGAAGGGAGTGCCAAGCCGAGCATTGCATTCCCTTTGGTCACCGCAGGAAGTGCAACGCCCCCGCCGGTCACCGAAAATCGTCCATCGATTGCGGTTGCCTATAGCGGCGGCCTGGATTCCTCCGTGCTGCTGCATTTGGCCAGTGAGTATGCGCGCACGCATGAGCTGCCGATTTACGCATTTCACATTCACCACGGTTTAAGTCCCAACGCGGATGCCTGGCTGGCCCACTGCCAGGCTGAATCGGACCGCTGCGGCGCGACTTTCGCCGCCGCCAAGGTCGATGTCGCCGGCAACGGCGGACGAGGAGTGGAAGAGGCCGCGCGCATTGCACGCTACGCCGGGCTGGGCGATCTATGCCGCCATCACAGCGTATCGCTATTGCTCACCGCCCATCATCAGGATGATCAAGCGGAAACCGTTCTGCTGCAACTGATGCGTGGTGCCGGCCTGCCGGGACTGTCCGGTATTGCTGCATTTCAACAGCATCACGATTTGCTCGGTGCCGGCATTGCACTGGGCCGTCCATTGCTC
>DASYKE010000025.1:0-39280 GCA_035995725.1 Burkholderiaceae bacterium
TCTCCCTATGTTTTAAGTTGTTATTGACAAACATCTTTCCTAAAAACAAGAGTCTGCCGTGATTACCACGGTTTGAACATAAAGGATATGCCATATTTATGGCATGCAATAGATAAATGTACTAAAATAAATTTGCCGTACTGTAATTTTGTTTAAAAGCAACAAATTCATAGAGGCACTAACCTTAGGGGGAACAAAATGACATCAAAAACCGTATTTATTGCCATCGCTTTATGCTGCATGCTCGTTATTGCCGCCATGACAGGCGTTATCAGTCCTATGAGCTTCGCGGTTACTTCGAAAACTCCAAACTCTTCTGTGACACAAACTACAAATTGCTGGGTAAACACACCTTGCAACCCAGCCACTGACTTTGCATACGACGATTAATATCCCTTTACCCAGCAAGGTTTGAGCTGGCATGGACCTTTCGTACCGGCTGGAGACGCGTCGATCGTATCGAAGCAAGCAGTACAAATGACGGGTTGCGGCAAAGCCCAGAGGGCTGGACTGGACCATGGAGCGCAAGGAGCTGCAATGCAGCCTGGGCGACACTCGGGAGAGTGCCAGAGAATCGGAAGCCGGAAGCCATTGGCAAATTCCATTGCCAATGGCTTTTTTGACTGTTTGTTAATTGAAGAGAGGATTAAAGGGAGCAGCATTCCCCAAGGGGACTTTCGAGCTGTGCACTCCCTTTGGTCGGCTGTGCACTCCCGCTGGTCGCCGAAGGAAGTGTGAGCTCTGCACTCCCGTTGGTCGCCGCAGGGAATGCAACGCCAACGCCGCAGCTTGCAGGGCGTCACGTTATTTTTGATTCTTCGTTTCGTCGAAATCTAAAATCTGTTTCAACCATGAAAATAAACGACGCTGACTCCTTTAATTCTGAATCAAGGACCAATTTGCGTTGCAACGAACATGACACAGCAGCGGATTAAAGGAGGAATAAAAGGGTCATCATCGCGCGAAGGCGCGCGCGGTGTGTATCGCGTCAATTTGCGCCACGGGGTAGGCCGTCTTCGCTCCGGTCATCGTTACACGGCTGGCATCATTTTCCACGACGCGACATGAGAACCAATCACTTGCAATAAAGCGCCGAGCAGCATCAATGTTCGATGCAAAAGAGCTCACGTTACTGTGAGCCCTTTGTAAACATCGCATGGCGCAACGCAGTGACGCCATATTTTGCAAATCGAGACTGGAATGCGCGAGACGTGGAATACGTCCTTCGGATCCAACGCTTAGGCCAGGATTCTTACCGACGGTTCCCGGTCCCACTGACGCGTCTTGGCCGCAGCAATAAAGCCCTTGATATCGTTGATATCGACCACGCCCTTGTCTCTATCGATGTTCGCTTTTTTCAAAAGCGCCTGACCGCCTTTGTCGACAGCGATCGCCTTCAGATGACCGAACGCATCATGCACAAAATTGATGGCGGCAGATTCCTTGGTCAACAGCTTGGCTCCGTCGTCGGACAAGATCACGGCGACCGCATCGAACATGACGGAAGGCGTGCCCGCCAACTGTCCATCGGCGTGCAGCATGGAACCATCAGCAAGCTTGGCTCCGCCGACCTTCGGCGCAACGATCTTTACCTTCGCACCGGCCGCGGTTGCAGCTTTCTGAAGCTCCTTGATGGCAGCGCCGTCCGAACCGTCTGCAATCAGGATGCCGACTGCACGGCCTTCGAGCGTGTCCTTCATCTTGCCGATGATTTGGACTGCGGGCGAAGGGTCCAGATCCTGTACTGGTGCTGCAGGCGCCGGTGCGTCCGGCAATTTGCCCAGTGCGAGACCGTCGGCCACGCGTTTTGCCAGGCCGTCGTCGATATTGCGCAGATGAGCGACCATCGCCTCGCGCACGTGCACATGATCAACCTTGGACAGCTCGAACACCAGCGCCGATGCTATATGTGCCTGTTCATATTTGGTCTGGCTGCGGTAGAACTGCCGCGCCTGGCTGTAGTGGTCGGCGAAACTTTCCGGACGAATGCGTCCCTTCTCGCCATTTTCCTGTGCGCGGGCACTGCGGAAGCCGTTGGTCGGAGTCTCGCGCTCTGAGTCTCCAGCGAGGGAACTCGGTTCATAGGCGACTCGCCCCTTGGGCTGCATCATCTGCATGTGTCCATCGCGCTGCTGGTTGGCGAACGGGCACTTGGGTGCATTGATCGGGATTTGATTGAAATTCGGCCCGCCTAGACGGATAAGCTGCGTGTCAAGATAGGAGAACAAACGGCCCTGAAGTAGCGGGTCGTTGGAGAAATCGATTCCCGGCACGATGTTGGCGGGGCAGTAGGCTACCTGTTCGGTCTCGGCAAAGAAATTGTCCGGCCACCGATCCAATACCATCCGTCCGATTACTTGCAGCGGCATCAATTCTTCCGGAATCAACTTGGTCGCGTCCAGGTGATCGAACGGCAATTTGTCCGCTTCGTCCTGCGTGAATATCTGAACTGCCAATTCCCACTCGGGGAAGTCACCCTTTTCGATAGCCTCGAACATGTCACGGCGCTGGAAGTCCGGATCAGCCCCGGCGATCTTTACGGCTTCGTCCCAGATCGTGGATTGCAAGCCCAGCTTGGGCCGCCAGTGAAATTTGACGAAGGTGGAATCGCCTGACTCGTTCACCAGTCTGAAACTATGGATGCCGAAGCCTTCAATCATCCGCAGCGAGCGCGGGATCGTGCGGTCGGACATGATCCACATCACCATATGCATCGATTCCGGTGTCAGCGATATGAAATCCCAGAAGGTGTCGTGCGCGGTGGCGCTTTGAGGAAATCCGCGGTCGGGTTCCATCTTCACGGAATGGATCACGTCGGGGAACTTGATCGCATCCTGAATGAAGAAGACAGGAATGTTGTTACCTACCAAGTCCCAGTTGCCTTCCTTGGTGTAGAACTTGACGGCAAATCCGCGCACGTCGCGCGGAGTGTCGACCGAACCGGCACCGCCGGCAACCGTCGAGAAACGGGTAAACAGCGGCGTCTTTTCCCCAACCTCGGTAAGTATTTTGGCGGTCGTATATTTCGACAGCGATTTGGTCAGCTCAAAGTAGCCATGTACCGCCGTACCGCGCGCGTGAACGATACGTTCCGGGATACGCTCGTGATCGAAATGGGTGATCTTTTCACGAAGGATGAAATCCTCCAGCAGCACCGGGCCACGCGGATTAGCCTTGAGCGAGTTCTGATTGTCGGAAATCGGGACGCCCTGGTTTGTTGTAAGCGCAGGATGATCACCTCCTGCGATCTGATGGAGTTCGCCGCCATTGCCTACGCGGACCTCTCCGTTCGAACCAGTTGAGCCGTTCGTTTGTTTCCGTTTTCCTGCATTACCAGCTTTTTGTACCTTGTTCACTATCGAGCTCCTGTGTATTTGATCGTCATGGCCTGCCGGCCACAGTCATATGTCCGTGATAAATCCGGCCGTCAATGCGGCGAAAAGATGAATACTGGAAATTTGCTGATAAAGCGGAGAAATGAGCAGAGGAATGACTAGCAAGTAACACTCATTGGCGCTCATCTCATTATTCAACCTTGGCATTAAGGCCAATCAATGAGAGGCATGCCAATGCATCAAAGTTCCGAGATGAAGCTTTCGCAGGTATTGAGAATTGTCAACAGCTTATGTAAAGCCGAGAAAAAATGCCGGGCACCAATTCCAAAGAATAACCATGTGTTTGGAGTTGCGCACTTAACCCAATCCCTAGTCATGGCATTACAGGTGTGGAGGTAAGTCAGCCCAGTTGCGCGAACAAAGGAATGAATTGTGCCCGGGATCTGGGTGAAAGTGTTCCAAGCCTCGCAGCAGGCATCAACGATCTGCTCGTAACTGTCGAAACAGCTGTTAGCCAAGTTGCAGTCACGCAGTTGCTGCCATACCTGTTCGGTGGAATTGAGTTCGGGCGAAGCAGTTGGCAGCGGCAACAACGACAGATCGTCTGCAGCACCTACAATACGGCGGAATAACGACTATGGGTCAGACCAGTGTGCGTCCGGTCAATTGGGTGAGGGTGGCAAGAGGACTGGCATTTTGGTTATATTGCCGCGCCACCGGCAAATGCAGCGTCTGCTCCAGCAGGTACTGACCGGACATCGAGGCATGTGAAGTTTGATCGGAAAAACAAATCCACGTCGAACCGAACGGAAACGAAAACGTAACTTGCGGTGCGTTTTTTTGGTAATCTGGGTCCGACTTCATGGCGTCATGCAGTTGCAACATCAGGTGGTCATATTCACTGCGTAACGACTTCGTGACATGCAGTCCATGTAGCGCTTTGGCTTGCCATCGCGAATACGGCTTAACATGTGGCAAAAACCGCTTCGCTATTTCTTCGAATGGTTCGCCTATACGCCAGACGCGTGGTGTTCCCTCGGGATTAACGTTGGTAAAGACGCGCAATAACCGGTCGCCTCGGTTAGGCCGCGAGGGGAAGGCATCGATGTGCAGCCGACGATCGTCCGCACGCCAGGATTGTTCCCGCGTTTCCACCAGAGAGGGACGGAAACTGGTCGGCGCCAGCCGCAGCGCGTTCGTATACTGTGGAAACAAGGAGGCAATCAGAGATTCTGCTTGCGCCCGAAATCGTCCAATCATTGCTGCCAGCGCAGCCTGCGTGGCTTCATCGCCTGTCGCTCCTTTCAAACGGCCGCTCGCATCCAGACTGATGTTGCGCGTCTTCGGATCTCGAATATCAGATGTGAACAAGCGCAGCTCTTCTGGCAACGGCATGAACCCGATGGACGGAAAGTACAGTACCTTACCTGCCTCCAACGCGGTAATCCACGCATCGTTCGCAACGCTCAACTGCCAGCTGAACGCAAGAATTTCAAGAATTTGCTGTTCCATGAACCGTATTATGGCTTCTTCGCCTGGCTTGGCTTGCCGGCAGCAGGTGTAAGTTTAATGACGATCAATACGAGCATCGTAGGCATGATGCCCGTTTGATTCCTTGCACGGTATGACCCCATATATTTGCAAGTAAATCGATGCCGCCAGTGGTAATCGCGCTCGTCTGTTGCTTCAAGGAAGCAATGCAAAAATCGAAATTTCCTGTTTCCTGTTAATTAGGAGCCGTTTCTCAATAAAGAGATCTTCATGAAAAACGTTTTGGCTATTCTATTGTTCTCCGCTTCATCTTTGGCTTTTGCGCATAACTGTCCAAACGAAATGAAGGCGATTGATGCAAAGCTGGGTTCAGCAACAGGCGTGAGCGCCGAGAATATTACCAAAATTAAAGCTCTGCGTGTTGAAGGCGAAAAATTTCATAAAGAAGGTAAGCACGATGAGTCGATGAAGTCTCTTCTGGTTGCCAAGAATCTGCTGGGGATTTAAGGTTTAAAACCGTTCTTGTAATAGTCACCAACCGATGGCTATTTTTTTGCAGAGTGAGTTAAAGGGGTCGGCATCCCACAAGGGGGACTTCCGACCAACGGGAGTGCACAGCCGACCAACGGGAGTGCACAGCCGAGATTTGGCGTTGCAGGGCGTCGCGCTATTTTCGATTCTTCGTTTCGTCGAAATCTGAAATCTGTTTTAGCCATGAAAATAAACGACGTTGACTGCTTCAATTCCCGTTGATTTCCGGCGTTCGAGCAGATTAAAGGGCGCACCAATCCCTTCGCTGGATCATCAAAACTGGTACCTGAGCCCAACCCGCAATACCGGATACGCTTTGTATTTGCGGGTCTCATTTGCCAGCGCAGCATTTTCTTTTGCGAGATCGGAGGCCAACTGCGTGCACATTGCGGTAGGTGACATGCAGCCGGTGCTGGTAAGTGAGGTGTTCGGAGAGCCTTGCCGGAGTATGCCCACGTCAACCGAGAAAGACCATCCCTTCTTTTTATCTGCCTTACCCCAACCAATGCCAAGGTATGGCGCAACTTTTGGATAGTCGATTTTTCCTTCGATTCGCCCTGCACTCGCCGGGCTGTATGTATTTCCCTGGATGGTGTAGTTGCCGGCCTGGTTCGACTTGGCGAACGCATCAATTCTGTTGATGTTGTAGACCAGTCCTCCGCTCAAGCGAAACACGCTGTCGTTGAATGGATACCAGTCTACTAGTGCTTCAACTGTTCTCAGTTTCCGCTTCAGGTCGTAGTTGAGGCTGGCGATATTGTCGCTGTATGAATAGTCAATATAACCCGTTCCGAAGCGTGCACTCAAATGCGACCGTACCGGAACGTCGACATGAAAGCTGGCACCTGTTGTGCCCACCTGTCCTGTTACACCGACGTCTGCATGTGCAATCCCTATCATGGTTAATCCTGCGATCAAACCTATGGCGGCAAATTTTTTCTTCAATATTGAGTCCTGTATGGAGATAACTTGTGGTCATCGCAAATTTTGGCAACACGTTTAAGCGCGTGAGTTGATCTGTTCGGACTGCGATTGCCACGAGCGGTTCCATCATTTATTCGCATAGTGCAGACACAGTGGAACCGGGATTGTTTGAAAGGCTAGACTCCGCAATAACAATGAGTACGGCTGCGCTTCTCAACCCGATCTTGGGCGGCCGAAAACAATCATTCAGATAGCTGTTCCGACTCTGGCGGCCGCTGACTTCAACTGAAACGAAACCGCGTTATGATTACAATTTCAGTGAGCGACAAGGTAACGATATGGCCGCAATTGACAATTTTGTGAAGAAGCAGAAAGACGGTGCGAAGTTTGTTATCACGGCGCAGATGCTTCGCCTGACGGCAGAGGAATTTGACACTCTGGCACAAATTTGGCTCGATGATGGCGGGCCGGGGTTCAACGTCGTCGGAGTGCCACATAGAACCGTAGTGGATGGAGAATTTTTCATCAGCCGTGTGACGGTCATCAAGACCACGTCGTCGTCGCCATAATCCGCATGCAAGGTTCAATACCGCCGGCTCGCTGTCAAGCCATCCGTTTAACGTGACGCTGAATTGGCGGGAATAGCGTCAATCAGCTCAATTCTCAAGAAGGGCCGGGCATTGGAACCATATGAACCTGGCTCCTGTCGATTACAACATAACGACTAAGGTCAAGCTCGTGTCTGCCGATACAATCGCAACGAACAAATTGATGGATAAATTCAATGGTCACCAGAGGGTCTGGCTGTTTGGCTATGGCTCGTTAATATTCAAGGCTGATTTTCCGTTTATTGAGCGACGCCCCGCCAGCATTGCGAATTGGACGCGACGATTTTGGCAGGGCTCTTATGACCACCGCGGGACTGAAAAATCACCCGGAAGAGTGGTTACCTTGATACCGCAGGCAGGAGCCGTTTGCGACGGCATGGCCTATCTCGTTACTCCTGAAGTTTTTGACCATCTTGATCACCGCGAAAAAAATGGTTATCTGCGGTTTTCTACGGATATGACTTTTGAGGACGGTAGCAGCGCAGAGGGGCTGGTATATGTCGCTACGGAAGAAAATGCCGCCTTTCTGGGCCCGGCTCCCGAGCTTGAGATCGCAAGACAAATAGCGAGATCGGTTGGGCCGAGCGGCCGCAACAGAGACTACCTCATTGATCTGGCGGACGCGTTGAGACAGTTAGGTAAAAATGACCCTCATGTCTTTGCAATTGAACAGTGCTTGATCAAACTTGAAGGCTGATTTTTTCGGATAGATTAACATCGTGCCATTCCCGCTCAAGCTGCAGCGATGCCGAATACCTGACGCAGGTAGGCCAGATAGGTTTCGTCCGTGCCAAGCATCTTGCCGGGCGAATCCGACAGCTTGGCTACCGGTTGGCCGTTGCAGCTCACCAGCTTCATGACGATGTTCAACGGGGTAATTCCCGTATCGTTGGTCAGATTCGTGCCGATACCAAAACCGGTCATCGTGCGATCGGCAAAATGCCGATAAAGCGAGAAGGCGGTATCGAAATCCAGCCCGTCTGAAAAAACCAGCCGCTTGGTCCCGGGATCAACCCGCAATTTTGCGTAATGGGCGAGCGCCTTTTCTCCCCACACCACGGGGTCGCCGGAATCATGCCGCAGTCCGTCAAACAGTTTGGCAAAATACAGATCGAAGTCGGCGAAGAAGGCATCCATGCCGACCACATCCGTCAATGCGGTACCGAGGTCGCCACGATATTCCTGCACCCAGTCCTCCAGCGCCGCCCGCTGAAAGTCCCGCAGCCGCACGCCGAAGGCCTGATAGGACTGCAGGTACTCATGGGCCATGGTACCCATCGGTACCAATCCATATTTCTTCGCTAGATAAACATTGGACGTACCTTTGAAATATTGCGGCACCTCGTTTTTCAGAGTGGCGACGACTTCGTCATGCCATGCGCCGGAATACCGGCGCCGCAGTCCGAAATCGGAGAACTCGAATGGATTGCGTTTTGCAGGCAACTTGCCAAAGGCTTTCAGCGCGTCGATCTTGGCACGCAGCCTGTGACGCGCTTCCATGCTTGCCTCGACTGTCCCAAGACGGCGAAAGTACAATTCATTGACGATATACAGAACGTATATTTCGAAACCCATCACATGCACTTGCGGTCCGCGCGCCCGGATCGACAGCGTGTCGCCCTGCGCTTCGACCTCTATAAAGCGGCGCTGGAAACGGAAGATCGACAGGAAATCCGCAAAGTCGCTTTTAATGAAACGCAAGCTGCGCAAATAATCGAGCTCTTCCTGGGTGAAGGCCATGTCGCACAGCGCGTCGATTTCGCGGTTGACATCGGCTGCCAGATCGGACAGCGGAAACGCGGGCTTGTTGCGGCACACGAAATCATATTCGGCCTGCGCCCCCGGGTGGCTGTGCAGCAGTGCCTGCCACATCGTGAACTTGTACAGATCGTTTTCCAGCAGACTGCGGACGATAGGTTCCATGGATTATACGTATCAGGTTGCAAGTGACCCTGGTGCCCCGAGTTTTCAATAACTCAGCCGGCAGGCCGGAATGCGCTTGCGGATCGCATTAGGCTTGAAGGGGCCTGCATCCGGCCGCAGGCCGTCGTATGCAAGCGTATCAAGGGAATGCGGGGCGACCGATTGAAGCTGCCTTAAGGATACATGACCGAAGCCGATGCTGTCATGCGTCAGACATTCAAGTGTGCGATGGCGACGCGTAAAGCGTCTGCGCTGCGCTGCAACCCTTCACGTTCCTGTGCGGACATTTCCGGCCGCAAAATGCGCTCCACGCCGCGACGGCCGAGCACGCTTGGCAGCGCCAGGCTGACGCCATACTCCGGATTGAAGCTAGAGACCGGCATCACCGCGTGCTCGTCGCGGAGTATGGCTTCCGCAAGTCGCGCGGAGACCATGCCGATGCCATATTGACTCGCACCCGTGCCTTCAATGATGGTGATGTTCGCGTAACGCACCTCGCTCTCGACTTCCTTGCGCAACTGGTCGAACGGCTGCTTTGCTTCTGCAATCACATCCGCCACGGACGCTCCGGCAACTTTCGCGGAAGACCACAGAAAGACTTGGGAAGTTCCATGCTCGCCTACGACCTGCGCATCCACGGACATCGGGTGAATGCCCAGTCTGCGCGAGAGGTGGAATCGGAAACGAAGAGTGTCAAGGAAGGTTCCGGTGCTCAGCACATGGTCGTGGCCGGCAAGCTTGCGGGTGAGATCTGCCAGCGGGTCCGGCGGATCGGTAATCACCATGATAGTGGCGTTCGGCGCCGCGGCCACGATTTGCGGCACGATATCCCGGTAGACTTCGGCATTCGCATCGAGCAGCTTCAGCCGGCCCTTCGGGTCGTTACGGTCGGTGGCGCCGCCGGCCTTCTCATTCACGCCTGCTGTAATCATCACCAGCGCCGCTTCCGCGAGATCACCGTAATCCCCGGCACGCAGGTTTACCGGTGGTAAGAGCGTGGCGCCGTACTGGAGGTCAGTGACGACGCCCTTGGCCCGCTCGCGGTTCCGGTTGATCACCACGATCTCACAGGCGGGCCCGCGCATCGCCAGGGATAGCAGGCACGCGGAACCGACTGCACCCGCACCGATGATTCCGACTTTCATTAGTTCCTCCTGGCTCCTGACGCTACAGGTTCACCGGCACACCGGCGCTCAACGAATCAAAAGCATGTCCATGTGCCAATCCGATCAATCAACAGTCGTGTGCGGTTTCGCATATTCATCCTTGGCGGCATCAGGTCCGCCGCAACCGCCAAAACGCGTCGCTCCCTATATACCGCCAGTTGCGCCACGCGCAAGCATGCCGATAAACAAGCAGGAAGCTATTCAACGCTATTTATCTTGAGACCGTTGCGAGCAGGCGCGGTTTCAAAAGACCTGATGAAAAGACCTGATGATATAGCCAACATCATTTGCAAAAGCAAACCTTCCTTCAATGCTACGAACGCGTGCATTCATGCTTTTGCCCTCTCGGGTAGCGGCGAGCCCAGCAACTGGGCTACACGACGGAATATCCAGGCCACTTCCGCATCCGTTCCCCAGCCAAGCTTCAACGTGTTCTCATAATACAATTCGATCACTTCGCTTTCGGGAATAAGAGGGCTTCTGCGAATTTCCTTCAAACACTCTTTTTTGAAATGCTGTGCCAGCTCTTCGCAAATCTGCCATGACTGCCAGACTTCCGGAGGGCTGCATCCGGGCGCATAATATTGCCCTGCAAAATAGGAGAAATACAGTCCATCCTTGCCATGCGGCGGGACATGCAGTGGTTTGCGTCTAGGAAAATCCGGCGGGATAGCCGAGTAGTCGACAAGTGCCGACGGCTTCTTGCCCATGCTGCGCCTCATAGTGGTAAACAATCAGTGCTCATAGCGATACTGTATATATATACAGTATCGCTATGTTATTGACACTTGTCTGTCTAGTCAAGAGGCCAGCGCGGTCGCGGGAAAAACTCGACACAGCTCGCGTCATAAAGGAGGTGACGCTAATACAGTGGTTTCAACCAGCTCATGCGGTGTAATAAATTGCGTTTCGATTCACCTGACACGGCTCGATCTTCAACTTGCCATCCAACATTGGCTTGGCCAGGATTTTGTAAGTATCGATATCGATGAATTGCTTTGCCGGACGCTTAAGTTTTCTGCGGCGTCCTTCCAGCGAGCCCAGATAGGACCAGCAGTCGACCACGTGGATCTGCCGCCATCCGTCGTTTTCCTCGATGATGCCGATCGGGCCGGCATAGGGCCATACCGCCGCCTGCAACTGCTCGAGCGCGGCTCGCAGGCGCCTGTGATGAGTTTCCACCGATTCATTGCCGATGCATGCTCCGAGACAACGCCCGATCTGCCGTGAAAAGCAGGCACGACCGTGCGTGGTTTTTTCCAGGCCGATCAATGCAGGACACAGCATGTGCTGCCGAATCAGCGAGCGCAGCCCTTCGTCGGCGGCACTGCGTGATGGGAACAGCCCGTGCAAGGAGTCCTGCCCGATAAAATCGGCATCGATTCCACTGACTACCCGTGGCCGCGTCTCTCCTTTTCCCAGCCGGAGCGCAAACCACTCTCTGATAGCTCTGAGCTGCGCGTTATAGGCGGGTTGCAGCTTCTTGATCAACTGCGACTCCAACAGCAGCGCACCGATCTCGCCGGCGGTTTGCAAGAAGTCCACCCGGCGGCTTTCCTGCAGCATCCCGGTCTCTTGCGGCGTACGCAGGTGGGACAGCACGCGCGACCGTATATTGACGCTTTTGCCGATGTAGATAGGCACATCATTCCGGTCGCGAAACAGGTAGACCCCCGGCTTGCCGGGCAGCGTATCGAGGCTGGCGCGATCGATGTGCTTTGGATACTCGAAATTAACTGCGGGGTCCGGCGGAATAATCAGGCCGACTGAAGTTACTCTGGCACGCATTTACATCTCGGGTCTGTATCGGTACGAAAATTTCGAACCCGTTTATAAAAGATTTGCAAAAAGCTTACGTCTGAAGCAGAGCGCCGTTGATTGCGGCAATCGGAACAAACTTGTTGCCGCAAGTATGCATGATTCCGTTTTAAATTACGATGTGAAATGGGCAAGGGCTCTATCCTGACCGATCGCATTCGCAAGCTGTTCGCCGCAACCTATGCGGCGCGTGCTCGTCACTACGGCGCTGGATTACTTGCGAGCCTTGTCCAGTTCAGCCATCAGTTCCTTCACTGTCGCTTCGCCCACGTTGGCGGCGTGCTTGTCAATCACGGGTTTGGCTTTCGCACGCAACTTGGCAAGCTCGGCAGATGAAAAATCGGTCACTTGCATGCCGCTGACCGAGTCACGCCTCCTGGAGCAACGCGTGAATCAGGCGCAGCCTCGGCGATGAGCGCGACCAGAGCACCCCGATCTGCCGCGCATATCCTTCTTCCGCTATGCCGAGCTTCGATACCGCTATCCCGGCAGGCCAGGGCGGCGACCAGTCCGGAACGAGTGAAACGCCCAGGCCTTTATCCACCAGCATGGCGATGCCATACAGCGAGTTCAGCTCGAACCGGTCTTGAGGCTGGATGCCCGCCCGGCGCAGATAAGAGTCGGCGATTTTGCCGCCGACCGTAGAACGGTCGTACCGGATGAAAGGAGCCGATACCAATGCATCCTCGGCGCTTTTGTATGAACTGGAGGAAGGCACCAGTACCACCAGGGGCTCGTTGCGCAAAACATGCCAGTCGCAGATCTTTGGAATATTGAACTCCGGTTTGGCGATCAGCGCAGCGTCCAGCTCGGCTTCGCACACTTGCCGGTAGAGTTGCCGCGACTCGCCCGGCACTACACGAACACCGAGCTGCGGATATTTGGCGGAAAGCGGCGCCAGAATCTGCGGCAACAAGCCGCCGACCGCCGTCACGACCGCACCCAGGCGCAGCTCGCCGGCGACCGTTGCGTCATTCGCGATGGAGGCGAGGTCGGCAGTATCCCGCACCAACTGGCGCGAACGGTCCAGGATGCGCACGCCAGCCTCGGTCGGCTTGACCGTCCTGCCTACGCGTACCAGCAATGCTGTCCCGATCTCGCGCTCCAGTGCGCCGATCTGCTGGGCGACCCCGGCCGGAGTCAAATTAAGCCGGCGAGCGGCTTCGGCAATCGAGCCATACTCGGCGACCCTGATAAAACTTTCCACGAAGCGTGTATCCATCGATAGATAATCTATCTTCTGAAAGACGATTTGTCTACTTTTTGTTTTTGCGTTATCGGCGGATACTGTGTTCGGCATGCTTGCCTGGCGGCGTTTGGCGCCGCCGAAACAGCATTACAAATAACTAATAACCGGATTTGGATTGGGAGGGGACGGATATGCAAGGAATTTCCAAGATTTCAAAAAAGATGATGGGGTGGAGCGCATTTATCATGACCGCGCTTTTATCGACCGGCGCCATGGCACAGCCCACCGGCGCTGCGCTGCCTCAGCAGATCAAGATCGTCGTCCCTTTTCCGCCCGGCGGGAGTAACGATATTTTTGCCAGGGTGCTTGCGCAGAAGCTTGCAGCCCGCACCGGCAGCCTGGTGATTGTCGATAACAAACCCGGCGCCGGCGGGGCAATCGGTGCCGAATTCGTTATGCGCGCAGCTGTCGATGGCGCGACCCTGATGCTGACGTCGTCTTCTTTCGCGACCGGCGCAGCGGTGCAAAAGAAGCTGCCTTTTGACCCGATCAAGGGATTCTCGCCGGTCGCCATGCTGGCGAGCGGTCCGATGATCGTTGCGGTCGGCAACGACACGCCGTACAAGACCACCGCGCAGTTGATCGATGCGGCCCGCGCCAGCAAGGGCAAGCTCAATTACGGGTCGGCGGGCATCGGCTCGATCAACCATCTGTCGACCGAACTGCTTGGTTCGATGGCGAAAACGGAAATGACCCATATTCCCTATAAAGGCATGGGGCCGGCCGTGACCGACCTGATCGGAGGGCAGATCCAGGTTCTGGTGGCAAGCTTTCCATCCATCATGAGTCACATCAAGGCGGGCAAGATTCGCGCGCTCGCGGTCACTTCCACTGCCCGCTCGAAGTTCGCTCCGGACATGCCAACCGTGTCCGCTGCGGTTCCTGATTATTCGGTCACGCTCTGGTGGGGAATTTTTGCGCCGCCTGGTATGGCGCAACCGCTGCTGGACCGTCTTAATTCGGAAATTCGCGCGGTGACCGCATCTTCCGAGATGCGGGAAGTCTTCGAGAAGGAAGGTGCCGATTCGGCGGCAATGACGGCAGGCGAATTTGCCGCCTTCGTTCGATCGGATATCGAGAAGTGGCGTTCGGTTGCACGCGAGCGCAATATCGCTGCCGACTGAGTTCGGCCCGCACACAATCTGCAGGATATGACATGACAGGAGTACGTGCATTCAACACCAGCGCAAAGTGTCCGCTCGACGGAGTGCGGGTCATCGATCTGTCGCGCCTGGTCGCGGGCAACACTCTGACGATGACGCTGGCCGATCTGGGTGCCGATGTGATCAAGGTGGAACCTGCCACCGGCGATACGTTGCGCGACTGGAAGGTCGCAGGCATCGCCACCGCGTGGAAAGCCTATGCCCGCAACAAGAAAAGCCTGGCGCTCGATCTCCGTCATCCCGATGCGCTCGCAATCGTTTTGAAGCTGGTCGAACAGGCGCAGGTGCTGGTGGAAAGCTTTCGGCCCGGAACGCTGGAAAAAATGGGGCTAAGCCCGGACACGTTGCACGCCCGCAATCCGGCGCTTGTCATCGTGCGCATATCGGGTTGGGGGCAGGATGGCCCGTATTCGCACCGGCCCGGTTTCGGCACGCTGGTCGAGGGCATGTCCGGGTTCGCATCGATGAACGGATTTGCCGATCGCGAACCGGTATTGCCGCCGATTTACCTGGGCGACATG
Source organism: Burkholderiaceae bacterium (assembly GCA_035995725.1). Lineage (GTDB taxonomy): Bacteria > Pseudomonadota > Gammaproteobacteria > Burkholderiales > Burkholderiaceae_D > JAQGLW01. The sequence goes on from DASYKE010000025.1 coordinate 14,730, forward strand.
GTGGCAGGGCTGTATGGTTCGATCGGTGTGCTGACCGCGCTGCGCGAAGTGGAGGTCAACCGAGGCAAAGGGCAGGTGATCGATCTTCCGTTGCTCGATCCGCTTTTTTCGATACTGGGTGCACAGGCGGCGAATTACCGTCTGACCGGTAAAGTCAAGGAGCGCACCGGCAGCCGTTCCACCAATAGCGCACCGCGCAACGCCTATCCGACGCGCGACGGCAAATGGGTTTGCCTGTCGGCGTCCACGCAAGGCATGACCGAGCGCCTGCTGCAGGCGATCGGACGTCCCGAGTTATGCGCCGACCCCCGTTTTGCCACCAACGCGGCGCGTCTTCATCACGTCGAGGAGCTCGACCAGATCATCGGCGCATTCATCGCTTCGATGTCGCAGCAGGAATGCGTGGCGTATTTCGACGAACGGGGAGTCACGATCGGGCCGATCTACGATATCTCGGACATCGAACATGATCCGCACTTCGTGGCGCGCGGCATCCTGCAGGAGGTGCCGGATGCCGACATGGGCTCGATTCCGATCCATAACGTTTCGCCGCGGCTGATGGGCACGCCGGGTCAATTGCGCCGCGCCGCGCCGGAGATGGGCCAGGACAATCTCGAGATCTTACGCGGCATGGGTTTGTCCGACGCGGACATAGCGGCGCTGGTTCAGCGCGGCGTCCTGGCGGACAATGCGAAAGTTCAAGATGAGGAATGTCCATGAATCCGATCGGACCCATGCGCAGCAAATTGTTCGTGCCGGCATCGCGGCCGGAGCTGTTTGCAAAAGCGCTCGCCAGCGCTGCCGACAGCATATCGATTGACCTGGAGGATGCGGTTGCCGAAAGCCGCAAGGCCGAAGCGCGCGACGCAACGCGCGCGTTTTTGCGCTCGGCGGAAGCCGCAGCGTCGAACAAGATCATCATTGTCCGGGTCAATGCGCTGGGCACTCCCCATTTTGAACAGGATGTAAGCGCGGTGGCGCAGGCACGCCTGGACATCCTGAATCTGCCCAAGCCCGAATGCGCCGATCACATTCGCACGGCTGCCGCGTGCCTTGAGCGGCAGGAGGCCGAGCACGGCATTGCGGAACCTGCCGCAATCCTGGCGAACATCGAAACGCCGCGGGCGTTGCGCTGCGCTGTGGAGATCGCGTCCGCACATCCTCGGGTAGCCGGTTTGCAGATCGGCTATGGCGATCTGTTCGAAGCAATGGGAGTCGACCGTTACGATGCGGCTACCGTGCACCAGATCCTGCTGACGATGCGTCTGGCGGCAGCCGAGGCAGGAGTATGGGCTTACGACGGAGCCTTTGCGGCGATAGCCAACCCGGATGGATACCGGGATGAAGCCGCGCGCGCGCGGCGTCTTGGATATATCGGCAAAAGCTGCATTCATCCAAGCCAGATTTCGTTGGCAAACGATGTTTTCCGTCCCACGGAAGAACAGATCGCTCATGCGCGGCGCGTAGTCGATGCCGCGGCAAAAGCCGGGATCGACGGCGTGGGAGCCTTCACGGTCGACGGCAGGATGGTTGACGCGCCGTTCATCCGGCGCGCCGAGGCGATTCTCCATGCCGCCGCGGCGGATGAACGCAACGGAGTGCGCTGACCGCTGGAGGGCCGACTCCGGGTGGCACTGATACGGGAGCAGCGTCTCGTTCCAGGGATTCGTGAAGACGTGAGGCGCGCAGTGGTTTGCGCTTACTTCCGCGAGCAGCGTCTCCATGGCTGCCTCGTTGCCGCACAGCGCATGCAATCACGCTCCCTGAACAGGCCCGATCGGCTTCGTTCTCTGCTTTTGATCAATATGCTGCCATTTCCTGACTTGCACAATAGGTTTTTAGTATTGGAGCAGTCATGAATGCGGAAGACATGCGGAGAACCGTGGTGCTTAGAAAGCGCTTGAGTGAAGAGCAGATAAGGGCGGAAAAAAGATTCGTGGCTTATGTCGTCGGCGTGGTGTGCGTCATATCCATAAGCCTGGCTGTTGGATTTTCCACCGCCCATTTTTTTAGGTAGATCGGCCTGCCGTTGCAGGATTGCAGGCTGCAGCCAGGTCGCGCCGACCGGAAAATCAACGGCGCCGGCAATCTGTCGCCTGCGCCGCACCGTCGAGCCATATTTCCTGCGGTGCCGCCACTTCTTCGGTATCGAGACGGTAGCCCGCCCCTTCGATCACGGCAAACCGGTCGGCGTCGCCGAGGGCGATCAAGCCGTGATGCCAGCATCCTCGTCCAACACTGATTCCCTGGCCCGGTTCGGTCAGAAAAGCGGCGAGCTGCAGCCAGTCGGGTTCATCATCTCCCGGCGCGACGACCACGATGAAACGCTGCATTCCCAACGGGATGAAAACCTGGCTTGCCTGTCGATGGCGCTCAAGCTTTGCAATTCGCAGAGGAAAATTCCGCGCGCTTGCAACATAGATGCCGATTTTCGGGTCGCCTGCGGCAGCCCCCAAATCCAGCGAGGCCAGATCGGCATACCGCGCGGTGCTGCCATCGTTGATCATTTCCGGGGCAGTGCCGTTCGCATCGATCAGCACACCGAATTGAGTAAAAGCCCCTGCACTGATGGCTTGGCACTCGATATGCCGCATCAGAAATTCAACCCCAGCCATTGCTTCACCTGCTCATGCAAGTCTCCTTGGAAATCTTCCCTGCGTCCTGCTGCCGTGATTCGTCCTAGGCTCAAGACGTAGACGCGGTCCGACATGCGCACCACGCGCCTGACGTTATGGTCGATCAGCAGAATCCCCATGCCAGCCTGCGAGAATTTTTCGATCCAGGAAAATATGCCTTCGGCCATGATCGGCGACAGGCCGATGCTCGGTTCATCGATCAGGCACAGGCGCGGCTGCTGCAGCCATGCCTTCGCGAATTCGACTTGCTTTTGCTGTCCGCCGGACAAGTCGCCGGCCTGGGAATGGCGTTTTTCCCTTGCGGTCGGGAAGACTTCCAGCGCTTCCTCATAGCGCTGCCGGATGATGCCGGAAAATTTCTCCGCGCGTCCCTGTAACGGCAGCAGCAGATTCTCCTCGACGGTCAGGTAAGGGAACAGGCTCGATTCCTGTGGAATGCAGCAGATGCCATGATCGATCAACTGGTGGGGCTGAATGCCCGAGATCGGCTTTCCCATGTAAGTGATCTGTCCCGCCTTCGGGCGCAGAAATCCGCAGATCGTTTTGACGACGGTCGATTTGCCCGCGCCGTTCAAGCCGATCAATCCGCTGACCTCGCCCGCATGGACCGACAATGTCACCTCGCGCAGCACATCGATATCCTGCGCATATCCGGCCGTCACGTTTTCCACGCTTAACAACAGCTCAGACATGGCTGGAACTCCCCAGATAGGCCTCGATCACCGGGGTGCTTTCCAGCACGCTGCGGGTGGGGCCGACGGCAATCACTTTTCCGGCGTTCATGCAGACCGCGCGCTGGCACAGGTCTACCACGATCGGCATGTCGTGGCTGACCAGAATGAATGTCTGCCCGAGCGCATGGCGGCGCTGGATGAATGCCGCCATCGTTTCGCGCATCACCGGATGGACTGCGGCGAACGGCTCGTCAAGCAGCGCGATCCGCGGCGATTCGATGAAGCACATGCCGAACTCCAGCAGCTTCCGCTGGCCGCCCGACAGCTGTCCTGCATCGAGATACTGCACATGGGTCAGCGTCAGCTCCTCGAGCAAAGCGTGCGAGCGCTCACCCGCTTCCTGTTCCGGCAGCCCCATTGCCATCCCGGCCACCAGCAAATTGTCGAGCACTGAAATTCGTGCGAAAACCCGGGTCATCTGGAACATGCGCAGCAAGCCGCGCCGCGCGAGTGCGACCGTCGTCAGATGTGTCACATTCTCGTTCGCGAACCAGACTTCGCCGGCATCTGGTTTCAGGAAACCGGATAACATATTCAGCACGGTCGTCTTGCCCGAGCCGTTGGGTCCGATCAATCCGAGAATCTCGCCCGCTTCGACCGAGAACGACACGTCATCCACCGCGGCAACCCCGCCGAAGTGCTTGACCAGACCTACCGTCTTCAGCAGGCTCATATATTTTCCTTCGCCGCTTGGGGCAGCGAACGCGAGCGCGGCCGCCAGCCGGTTGCCAATCCCCACAGTCCGGTCCGGAAAAAGCGCGCAAACAAAATGACGACGGCGGCAAACACGATCATCTGGATGCCGCCGAATTCACGCAGCCATTCGGACGCAAGATATACCAGCAGCGCGCCGAGTATCGGCCCGGTCAGCGTGCCGATGCCGCCGATGACGACCATCGATATCACCAGTCCGGTCTGCAGCAGCAGCCCGAGTTCCGGGCTGACCAATTGGCTGAACGTGCCGTACAGCGAGCCGGCAAAGCCGCAGATGGCGCACGACAGTGCGAACGCCAGGGTTTTGTAGCGCACCACGTCGATGCCCCGGGTTTCGGCTCCCATGTCGTCATCCCTGATCGCGAGCCAGAAACGACCGACGCGGCTGCGCATCAGCAGGTACAGCCCGATCAGCGTCGCCAGCAGCACCAGCAGGAACAGGTAGTAATATCCCACCCTGCTTTCCATCAGCGTCGGCACGCTCAGTCCCTGATCGCCGCGCGTGAACTCATGCGAATTGCCGATCACGACCCGTGCAATTTCCGCGAAAGACAGCGTGGTCAACGCCAGGTAGGGGCCTTTCAGCCGGAGGATGACCCGTCCCAGCATCCAACCCAGCAGCGCCGTGCCGATAATGGCGGCCGGTATGCCGATTGCGAGCGGTGCTTTTAAATGATAGTCGAGCAAGGCTGTCGTATAAGCACCAAGCATCGCGAATGCGGCCGGCGCCAGCGAGAACTGGCCGGTGAATCCTGCCAGAAGATTCCATCCCAGCGCCAACATCGCAAAATACATGCTGACGATCAGTATGCCGAGCGAATACGGCGACGTCACGAATACCGGCACGCATGCCAGCAGTGCCAGCAAAACCAGCGCGGCGCGGAAATCGGTACGCAGCCGGTTAACCCAGAGATTGCGCGGCGTGCTCATACCTCGCGTCCTTTCTCGCCGAACAAGCCCTGCGGCCGGAACAGCAGCACCAGAATCAGAATCAGCAGGCCGAACGCATCGCGGTAATGGTATGAAACATAAACCGCAAAAAAAGACTCGAGCACGCCCAGCAGCAGCGCGGCGGCCATGCCGCCCCACATCGAACCCATTCCGCCCAGCACCACGATCACATAGGATTTGATTGCGGGAAAAGCGCCGACGTCCGGTGCCGGATTGATCAGCGGCGCCAGCAGCGCGCCCGCGAGCGCCGCAAGCAAACCGGATATCGCGAAAATCAGGCTGGTCGTTTTGGTCGCGTCGATTCCCGCCAGCGAAGCGCCCAGCCGGTTCTGCGCCACCGCCTGAATCTGGCGGCCCCATAGCGAACGCTTGATGAACAATGCAAGGCCGGTCAGCAGCGCCAGCGAAATGCCGGCGGCAATCAATTTTTGTCCGTTCAGCATGACGGGTCCGATCGCAAAGCGGGACGTCTCGATCAGCGCCGGCCCACGATACGGATAGGGACCGACGATTTTATCGACCAGATTGATCAGCAATAACGACAGCCCGAACGTGACGACCACCGCATATTCGTCTTTCATGATGCTCCAGCTGCCGTACCCGGCATATAGCGGCCGCATCAGCAGCCGCTCGACCAGCCAGCCCAGCGCCGCTCCTGCGACGGCCGCCATCGGAAGGGCGATCCATGGCGAAATGCCCAGCTTCAGGGACACCAGCACATAGGTATAGGCGCCTACCATGTAGAATTCGCCATGGGCGAAATTGACCACTTTCAGCACGCCGAAAATCATTGCGAGGCCGACCGCCATCAGCGCGTAAAACAGGCCGAAAATCAAACCGTTGACGAGCAGGTCAATTGCCAGCATGGGAGTCCTCTTTATTTTCCGCTGCCAATTGCCGCGTGCGCCATGGAGATTGCCGTTCAAGCCGCTCGGCAACGGCCAGCACCTGCCAGTCGGACCCGCGCCGTCCGACGATCTGCAAGCCGATAGGCACGCCGCCGGCGGTCTGATCCCAAGGCAGGGAAATCGCAGGCAGGCCGGCCAGATTGAATGGAAGAGTGAGTTGGGTTACTGCCGTATGCAGAGGAAAGGACTGTCCTCCGATCGCAACCTGGGATGTGCCGACCGGCGGTGCCGGCGCCCGCATGGTCGGACAAATCAAAAAATCTGCCTGCTGAAACACGGCGTCGATACTATCTGCCAACTGCCGCCGCATGCGCTGCGCCTTGACATACCAGTGTCCGGGCAAAAAATGTCCGATTTCCAGCCGCACCCGCACATCTTCTCCCAGCGCATCGCCGTGTTGCCGCAAGCGCTGCGCGTGAATCGCCGTGGCCTCGGCGCATATCGTGTTGAACTGGATTGTGGGCGCTGCTTCCATGCCTTTGATTTCGGCGGCGGCGCAGGCGGCGCCGTCCTGCTTGAACGCATCCAGAGCTTGCTGCAGCGCCTGCCGCACCGCATCGTCGAGCGGTTGCTCGAAATACCCGGTCAGCTTCGCAATCCGCCGTTGTGACAGATCCGCGTAACGCCATGCGGGAATGGCAGGCAGATCGAGCATCGCGGCGAACAATGCGGCGCAATCGTCCACCGTGCGCCCGATCGGGCCGACATGATCCAGCGAGGGCGCCAGGTCCATCACGCCGGTGCGCGGCACCGCATCGTAGCTGGGCTTGAATCCGACGGTGCCGCAGCATGCCGCGGGAACCCGGATCGAGCCCGCAGTATCGGTACCTACCGCAGCCGGTACGATCCCGGCTGCGACTGCGGCGGCGGATCCCCCGCTCGATCCGCCGGGAATCCGATCGATTGCAGCAGGATTCATCACCCGTCCGAAATGGGGATTGTCGCTGGTAATGCCATATGCCAGTTCGTGCAGATTGGTGATGCCGATGACGGCTGCACCCGCACGCCGCAAACGCGCGACCACTTCCGCGTCATGCTGCTGGCGTACCCGCTCCACTGCGGCACTGCCGCCGCTGAGCGGAGCGCCTGCTACCGACATCAGATCCTTGACCGCGACCGGCATGCCCGCGAGAAAACCGCTGTCATGCGCAGGCGCCGAATCTGCCAGCCAGGTGAAAATATGCCAGTCGGGATGCTTTCTTGCGCGAACAATGGCTGCTGCGGCGTCGGCGCGAGACGCAATACCGCGTGTATTGCGGCCATCCGAAATGCCATCGGCCGGCGTTACCGCAACCGCAGCAGGGTAATAGGCAGAGCACGAAGGAAGCGGCTGTTCGCGGAAATAGGCGAGCTCTGGCTGATTGATTTCCAAACGTCTGAGCCAGGCTTCCGCCCGCTCGCCGTGGCCATAGCCCAGCCAATCGGCATAGCCAGTCAGTGACTCTCGTAATGATCCCATGACACTCTCTGGATGCGCCCGTCCCTGCCGGGACGGGCTTGATGCGATCGCTACTTGGCCGGTTTTTGAAGCTTGCTCAGATTAAGCGGTTGACCCGGGCCCTGAATCAGGTTGGTTTTCGACACCGGCTGATTGATCTCGGTGAGCTGATAGTTGACATACGGGATATCAACCCATTGCTGGAATGCGAAGCCCGGCTGTTTCGAGAACTGGAACGGTCCTCGAACGCCTTCGAATTTTATCGTTTGCAGATTCTTGACGATATCGGCGGGTTCGGCGCTCTTTCCCTGCTTGATTGCCTCGACGATCAACAGCAGCGAATCAGCCGCCTGAAAAATCAGCCGGTTAGGCTCGCTTTTTGTGCGTTTGGCATATTCAGCCGCAACATCCTTCCCCATTGTCGGAATCGGCATTTGCGGATGATAGAGGCCGAACGACACCATGTACTTGCCGGCATCCTTGACGTTTTGCCAGAAGTCCGGATAGTCCGCGATGCCGGCGCCGTCGTACAGCCAGGTCTTGGAGCTTGGCGCGACGCCTTGCTCGTACAGCTGGTTCATCAATATGTACGCAGCCGGCGGCAACATGACGTTGACCACCATGTCAGGCGGATTGGCGCGCAATGCAAGCACGGCCGGCGTGAAATCCTTGCCGGCACGGTCCAGCGTTTCATACTTGAAGTCCACCTTCGGCGCTTTGGTCTTGATCAGTTCGGCCATCAGCTTGGCCTGGCCGATTCCGTAATCGGTATTCTCCGCAAATGCGACGACGCGCTTGACGCCCATCGCGCCGATCGTTTCCGCCATCGCCGTCGAGACGCGGGTATTGTAGTTGGCCGGATTGAAAACCTGCGAATAGCCTTTTTTCCGGACATCGTCGGACCAGCAGTTGGTATTGATATAGGGGACATTGTAGCGGTGCGCTACCTCGATCTCGGCCAGGCATACGGAGCTCTGATGTCCGCCTGCAATCGCGACAACCTTGTCTTTGGCGATAAGCTTTTCTGTTGCCGCCCGGCCTTTTTCCGGAATACCCTGGTTGTCTTCGTAAACCAGTTTGATAGGCCGGCCGAGAACGCCGCCCTTGGCATTGATCATATCCTTGACGATCTCCACCCCGTCCTTTACCTGCACACCCTGGACTACGGAGCCCGGCGGCGACTGCGCAATACTGATTCCAATCAGGATAGGTTCCGCAGAGATTGCAGCGCCACTGAAAACAGCCAAGAGCAGGGTAAGTAATCTGAACCGTTGCATTGTCATCCTCCTAGGGTTGAAAGTGGCGTCACTTGCAGTAGTGATCTCACCGGCAATATATACCAGAAAATAAAGCAACTACAAAACTTCGATAAAGAATTGTATGAGGCAGGTTAAAAAGAGCGCGCTTGCGGCATGCGGCGCAAATTATCCGGCAGCGCATCCAGCGCATGTCTGTGCCGCCGGCCAAACTCTGCCTGGCCAACAAAGCCTCGCTGAGACGCCGGGCTTCGGTTGCAGCGTTTGAATGAGCATTATTTATTTCCGTATGGAATTTTTATTTCGCTCCCATTCCCATAGCTGCATATGTATGCGTTATAGCGAATTATGGTGATTGCCTCTGGATGTCTGGCGTAACGTTCGGGAATGGAAATCATTTTGGTAACCACGACAATGGTTGATTCACCACAGATATCGCCGTCGCTCTTCCTTTATCCTGTTGATATCGAACCAGATAAAGAAAGCAAGCGGTGATAAAAAAGGCGTTTCCCAGCATAATTTCAGGGGCAACATTGTCGTTCCTGGGAATTGTTATCGACCTGAGTTATGGTGCCACTCGACTGATCCGGTATGTGCGCCGCGCATTTCACCGGCCCTTTGCTTATTGGTTGCAAACTGTTCGCTTTTATTTGCAGTCGAAGAAATAACAAGTGCACGCACGGCGTCCAGTCTTGCCATTGCCCCTATAAGGCTCGCATTGTTACCTGCTTTCCAAAATCGAAGCCAGAATCCCATTGAATTTGCTACGACAGCACATATCCGGAACAACAGGGAAGATGAACATGCCGCTGATGCTGCGCATGGAATCGTCGATTCCTGCCGGCCGTTAAACCGGCCCGATCAACCCGCTGCAGCTGTTTATTCTGTCCATCGGCCTGCCCGACATGGATAGTTATGAATTGGCTCGCCGTCTTCGAACACTTCCACAGACCGGACAGGCAGTGCTTGATGCGTTGACAGGATATAGCCAGCAGCACGAACGCGAGCGCTTGAAGGCGGCCGGTTTCAATTTTCATCTGGCTAAACCCGCTGACGCGGCAGGACTAGGCAGTCTGCTTGTTCAAATAAATTAATCCGGCTTCGATCGGGACCGTTTTGTACGCGGTCGATCGCTGTGCCGGATGTTCAGTCGCCCGGCGTTGCCCGAGCTTGAAAATGCCGGCATGCACGCGGGAAAGAGAAAGCGTAATATACACAAGCTTTCCTTCCGCTTTCCCATTTCCAATATTAACTGTTATAAATAGAATGAGGACCTGAGATATGGCAAAACTGAATGTCAACGGCGCGTTGCGCGAGTTCGAGGCGGAGGAGAATACGCCGCTGCTTTGGGTGCTGCGCGAGCAGCTCGGGCTGACCGGTACCAAATATGGCTGCGGCGTTGCGCAGTGCGGCGCTTGCACGGTGCATATCGATGGCGTTCCCACCCGCAGTTGCGTGCGCCCAGCCTCTACCGTGAGTGCCGGCGAGAAGATCGTCACCATCGAAGGCTTGTCGCCGGACGGCTCGCATCCGGTTCAGAAAGCCTGGGCCGCACTCGATGTGCCGCAATGCGGGTACTGCCAGAGTGGAATGATCATGGCGGCAGCAGCGCTGCTCAAGGCCAAGCCGAATCCGACCGATGCTGACATCAACGAAGCGATGACCAACATCTGCCGTTGTGGCACCTACAACCGGATACGCGCCGCCATCAAGGTGGTCGCGAAGGGTGGCGATACAAAGGGTGCCGCCTTGTCCATCAAGCACGTGAACGGGAGCACGACATGAACCGCACCACATTTCACACCACAGCATCTGCAATTTCCCCGTCGCGCCGCCGGTTTCTGGGCACTTCGGCAGCTGCGGTCGGCGGCCTGGTCGTCGGCTTTCATATCCCGTTCGTCGGCGAGGCCGCAGCACAAGGCGCTGCAGAGGGTACGACAATTCCGGAGGTCAACGCCTGGGTGGTGGTACGGCCCGACGATACCGTCGTGATACGCATCGCCCGCTCCGAGATGGGCCAGGGCACGCTGACCGGCTTGGCCCAACTGGTGGCCGAGGAGCTGGAGTGCAACTGGGCCAAGGTTATCACCGAATACCCGACACCCGGCCAGAATCTCGCGCGCAATCGCGCCTGGGGCAATTTCTCGACCGGCGGCAGCCGCGGCATCCGCGAGTCGCAAGACTATGTGCGCAAAGGCGGCGCGACGGCACGCATCATGTTGGTACAGGCGGCGGCGGACGAATGGAAAGTCCCCGCGTCTGAATGCCGCGCCGCCAACAGCGTGATCACGCACACGCCGTCGGGCCGCACTACCACCTACGGCAAGGTTGCAGCGGCTGCTGCGAAACTGACGCCGCCGGCCTCGGTCACTCTGAAAGATCCGAAAGACTGGAAGCTCGTGGGCAAACGGCTGGCACGGTTGGACACGGTGGACAAAACCACCGGCGCACAGATCTATGGCAGCGATTTGAAACTACCCGGCATGCTCAACGCGGCAATCAAGGATTGCCCGGTGTTTGGCGGCAAAATCAAGAGCTTCGATGCCGCTGCAATCGAAAAGCGTCCCGGTATCAAGAAGGTGGTGCAGGTCGGCGACAGCGCGGTGGCCGTGATCGCCGACACCTGGTGGCGTGCGAAAAGTGCCCTCGACGTGCTGCCGATCGAATGGGACAACGGGCCGAACGCACAGGTATCGAGCGCGAGCATTGCGCAAGTGCTGAAGGCCGGTCTGGATGCGCAGGATGCCGTGGTCGGCAACGAAAACGGCGATGCCCGCAAGGCGATAGCATCAGCGGCTCGCAAGGTCGAAGCGGTCTACTCCTACCCGTTCCAGAATCACGCGACGATGGAGACGATGAATGCGACGGCGAAATGGACGCCCGAGCGTTGCGAGGTCTGGACGCCAACGCAAAACGGCGAGGCGGCGCTTGCCGCTACGTCCGAGGCAGCAGGGCTGCCGCCGGCGAAATGCGAAGTATACAAGCTGCTGCTCGGTGGCGGTTTCGGCCGCCGCGGCGCGGTGCACGACTGGGTGCGCCAGGCGGTCGCGATTGCGAAGGAAATGCCCGGCACTCCGATCAAGCTGATCTGGTCGCGCGAAGAAGACATGCTGCATGGCCGTTACCACCCGATCACCCAGTGCAAGCTCACGGCCGGACTGGATAACAAGGGCAACATAACCGGGCTGCACATGCGCATCTCGGGCCAGTCGATCGTGGCCGGCATCTTCCCGCAGAACATCAAGGACGGCAAGGATCCGGTCGTGTTCCAGGGCCTGAACGCGCCCGGACCGGAAGCGTCGATCGGCTACAGCTTCCCTAACCTGCTGGTCGACCATGCGATGCGCAACCCGCATGTGCCGCCGGGCTTCTGGCGGGGCGTGAACCTGAATCAGAACACGATCTACCTGGAGTGCTTTATCGACGAGGTCGCGCATGCCACCAAACAGGATCCCCTGGCGCTGCGCCGCAAGCTGATGGCCAGCCACCCGAAGCATCTGGCCGTATTGAATGCGGTGGCCGAGCGCGTCGGCTGGAGCAAGTCAGCACCCAAAGGCGTGTACCGCGGTCTGGCACAGACCATGGGATTTGGCAGCTACGTGGCGGCGTGCGCCGAAGTCTCCGTCAGCAAGGACGGCGCACTCAAGATCCATCGCATCGTCGCAGCGACCGATCCGGGCTACGCGGTGAATCCGCAGCAGATCGAAGCACAGGTCGAAGGATCGTTCGTGTACGGATTGTCGGCTGCGCTGTACGGCGAATGCACGGTCAAGGACGGACACATGGAGCAGACCAACTTCGACACCTACCGGGTGCTGAGGATGGACGAGATGCCTAAAGTCGAGACCATTACCATGCCGTCGGGCGGATTCTGGGGCGGTGTCGGCGAGCCGACGATTGCGGTGGCGGCACCGGCGGTGCTGAATGCCATTTTCGCGGCTACCGGCAAACGCATTCGCGATCTGCCACTCAAGAATCATAGTCTGAAGAGGGCATGATTGTGCACGTCCGAACCCATTCGGTTGGCGAACCGGGTTCGGCGTGGGTAGGCGCATGCATTAGTAGAGGCGCTAACTCAAACACTCCTCCGCCGGAGTCCCTTCCCCCCTTGCCCCCAAGGAGACTTCCGAGCTCTGCACTCCCGTTGGTCGCCGCAGGAAGTGCACAGCCTTGGGGGCAAGGGGGGAAGGGACTATCTCAAGCCGCTAGTTGGCCACATTGCATGGCAATTCGTCTTAAGTTTGCGCTCATGGGATCGATTTTTATTTGGGCATGCGCCGTGCTGCTTCTCGGTCTGTCATTCAGCCCGGCACACGCGCAGCCAAGCGCTGTCTTGCCTCCATTCACCGTAGTAGGCGATGCCATTCCACAGCCGTTGACCGCTGCGCCAGGCGATGCGGCGCGTGGCCGGTCCATCGTAGCCAACCGGCAGGTTGGCCTTTGCCTGCTTTGCCACACCGGCCCATTTCCCGAGGAACGTTTCCAGGGTAACTTGGCACCGGATCTTGCCGGGACAGGCGCACGCTGGTCGGAAGGCCAACTGCGCTTGCGAATCGTCGATGCCGGCCGGCTCAATCCCGCAACCATCATGCCTTCGTACTACCGCATTGGCGGCTTGACACAGGTCAATGCTGCCTGGCAAGCAAAACCCATACTGGCGGCACAGCAGATCGAAGATGTGGTGGCGTTTCTGCTCACGTTGCGTAACTGAAGATCTGTTCCGGTAAAAATGACTTCGAACTCTACACAACCCAGCACCGCCCGGCGCAAACTGCTGGCGGCAGGTGCCGGCCTGGCAGCATGGATTCTGGTACGCCCGGCCATTGCCGCACCGGACGAGCTGGCATCGGCAATCAATGCGTTCACCGGCGGTGCAAAGGTCGGCACCGGCAAGGTGATGCTTGATGTGGCAAAGCTGGTGGATAACGGCAATACGGTGCCTATTACCGTCACCGTCGATAGTCCGATGACCGCGGCCGATCATGTTACCGCCATTGCAGTGTTCAACGAGCGCAACCCGCAGCGCGAGGTGGCCAGGTTCGTGCTCGGCCCTCGTGCCGGAAAGGCCAGTGTATCGACGCGCATCCGGCTCGCCACGTCGCAAAAACTGGTGGCCGTGGCGCGGCTCAGCGACGGCACGTTCTGGTCGCACACCGCCGACGTGGTGGTCACGCTGGCTGCGTGCATAGAAGGGGAGAGCTGAAATCATGGCTCGCGCCCTGATCAATATGCCGGCGTCTGCCAGCCGCGGCGAGGTGATCGAAATTCGAACGCTGATCGGACACCCGATGGAGACCGGGTATCGCCCCGGCGCGGAAGGGAAGGTACTGCCGCGCAACATCATCCGGCGATTTACCTGTCGCTACAACGGTGAACCGGTGTTCAGCGCCGAGCTTTTCCCGGCCATTGCCGCCAATCCTTACCTCGCGTTTCACACTGTCGCCACCGATAGCGGAATACTTAGCTTTACCTGGGAAGGCGACAACGGCTTCGTGCAGACCGAGACTGTTGCGATCACCGTCACCGGTTAGCGCCGTATGAACCAGTATGCGCAGATAATTCTCTTCACGGCTGTCGGCTTCCTGTCCTTCGGCCTTGCGAGCTTTGCACTCCCGTTGGTCGCGGCAGGGAATGTAAGGCCAGCGCCACCGCCGACAAGCGCCGAACTGCAAGTCCGGCCCCAGACCGACCAGCGCCGCTCAGGTTTCGAGTTCATGGGCCCGTCGACACAGGCGATGCAGCGCGATGACACACAAAATCCCGGCATGTTGTGGGTCCAGGATGGCGAGACGCTGTGGAACCGGAAAGTCGGCAAAAGCGACAAGTCGTGCGCCAGCTGCCACGGGGCCGCGTCTGCCAGCATGCGTGGCGTCGCAGCGCGCTATCCGGCCTTTGACGCGCAGCGGCAGCGCCCGCTGAACCTGAGCCAGCGTATCAACCAGTGCCGGCAAAAGAACCAGCAGGCCGAGCCTCTGCGCGCTGAGAGCCAGGAGCTGTTGAGTATCGAAAGCTATGTAGCGTACCAGTCGCGCGGAATGCCGGCGACACCGCCGGAAGACGCCAGGCTGGAGCCCTTTCGCGCGCGCGGGCTGCAGCATTTTCGGCAGCGCATCGGCCAGCTCAACCTCTCGTGCGCCCAGTGCCATGACGAAAATTGGGGCAAGCGCCTGGGCAGCAGCGTGATCCCGCAGGCGCACCCTACCGGCTATCCGGTCTACCGGCTCGAATGGCAAGGGCTTGGCTCGCTGCAGCGGCGCCTGCGCAATTGCATGACCGGCGTGCGTGCGGAATCCTTTGCCTATGATGCGCAAGAGCTGGTTGAGCTTGAACTTTATCTGGTCTCGCGTGCGAAAGGCATGCCGCTCGAGACGCCTGGTGTCAGGCCCTGAGCGAGGTTTTCATACTGGCGGACGGGACAGCAACATTTCGAAACAATGACCCGTCGTTCCCTTCCGTTCAAGGGGAAAGAGCTGTAAACAGTTCGTTGAAAATGTAGTGCACAACCACCATGGAAAGAAATAAATCATGCGCCTAACGCATTTTCTAGTCCTTGCTGCAGTTCTCGCCATGTCGACCGCAACGGCCGCGGAACCAAACGTAACCGGCCAACGCCTCTCTGCAACCTGCGCCGCATGCCACGGCGCCAATGGCGCGGCAGTGGGCGGTGCATTGCCCGGTCTGTCCGGGCAATCGAAGGACGCGCTGGTGAGCAGCATGAAAGAATTCAAAGCGGGCACTCGTCAGGCGACCATCATGCAACAGCTCGCCAAGGGCTACACCGATGAACAGATCGAGTCGATTGCCGCCTATTTCGCGGCGCAGAAAAAATAAGGGAACTGCATGAAACGTCGTCAATTTATTCAAACCATCGGCGCCGGAACCGCACTTGCGGCAACCGTCGGCTGCGCGAGTACTGCATCGCTCGCCAAACCGAAAGTCGTTGTGGTCGGCGGCGGATACGGCGGTTCGACTGCCGCCAAATACATCCGGATGTGGAGCGAGGGTGCAATCGATGTAACGCTGGTGGAGCCGAACGCTACATTCATTTCGTGCCCGATATCGAATCTGGTTCTGGGCGGTTCGAAGAAAATGGCAGACATCACGGTCGGTTATGAGATCCTGACACGCCGCCATGGCGTCAATATCGTGCGCGACACTGTGCAAAGTATCGACACGGAGAAGCGCACGGTAAAATTGGCCGGCGGCTCAACGCTACCGTATGACCGTTTGATCCTGTCGCCCGGCATCGATTTCATCTGGGATCAGTTGCCCGGCATGAAGCAGCCCGGTGCACAGGACAAGGTACTGCATGGCTGGAAAGCCGGTGCGCAAACTATCGCGTTGCGCAGGCAACTTGAAGCGATGCCCGATGGAGGCACTTTCGTCATGTCGATTCCGCAAGCACCTTATCGCTGTCCCCCCGGCCCGTACGAGCGGGCCTGCCAGGTCGCGTATTATTTCAGTCATGCGAAACCTAAATCCAGGATACTGATTCTCGATGCCAACGATGATGTGACGTCGAAAGGGCCGCTGTTCAAGAAAGTATGGGCCGAGCGTTACAAGGGCATCATCGAATATCGTCCGGGATTCAATGCAGCTGATGTCGATGCGTCATCGAACACCGTGATTTCCGAACTCGGCGACAAGGTGCAGGGCACCGTATTGAATGTGATTCCACCGCAGCGTGCCGGCAGCATTGCTGCGCAAGCCGGCTTGGCCAACATGAACAAGCGCTGGTGCGAAGTGGATTTTCTGGCATTCGAATCGACGCAGGCAAAATACATCCACGTACTGGGCGATGCAATTCAGACTGCGCCGTTGATGCCGAAGTCCGCGCATATGGCCAATCAGCATGCGAAGGTGTGCGCGGCTGCAGTGATCGATTTATTGAATGGCAAAACACCTGACCCGAAGCCGATGCTCACCAACACCTGCTACAGTTTTGTGTCCGATAAAGACGTGATCCATGTAGCCTCGGTACACGCTTATGATGCCGAGAGGAAGACGATGATCACCGTTCCGGGTTCCGGCGGCCTGTCGGCCACCGCCAGCGAACTGGAAGGTGTATACGCGATGAACTGGGCGAGAAACATCTGGGCTGATTCGCTGCTGTGATGGCCATGGATTTCTGAATCCGGCGATCGCCGCGCTACCGAGGTGGCACGGCGGCATCATGACGTAACCTGCCGACACCGCATTCATGGATAGTCGGTTGTGCTGTTTCCCGGGTTCATGTCTGTTCCGCCGACGAAATCAAATCGTTTCGATGGTTAACCAACGTGAATCTTGCTGCTGGAATATGCCAGGACGCGGTGAATTTGCGTAATTTTCACCTCGCCAAAAATCGATACGCGATGCAAGGTTGCAGAGCCGCCGGCTCGGAAAACAGCAGGCCGATGTTCATGTAATAGTCGTAAGTCTGGTACTTCAATGCAGCGATGGGAAGCGGATGCGATCTGGCAAGGCGGGCAGCCCGGCTAGACTACGCGACGCGTACATCTGCCGGAATAACATACTGAGATACCTGGCATGTTGAAGGTCTCGCGTGTGTTCTTGCAAGCATCGCCAAGTGGCGCATCTGCATCGATGGGCCGCTCCATCAAATTACCGTACACAAGCGATTCTTCAGGCATGTAATTTGCACACCAAGAGAAATCACGGGTGAGCAAAAACATGGACAAGATATCCCGCAGGTCATTTCTCAAAGCGGCTGCCGCAGCGGCAGCAACCGCATCGCCTGATGTTCGTGCAGCCACCGGCGCCAGCAAGGGCGAAGCGGCTCAGGTTGCGCATCATGCCGCTTATACCTTTCTCAATCCCGCAGAAGCAGGATTCATAGAGGCTGCAGTGGAGCGTCTGATTCCCGCCGATGAAAACGGTCCCGGCGCACTCGACGCCGGCGTGCCGTTTTACATAGACAAGCAATTGGGCTCTGCATGGGGAAACGGCGAGCGGTTATACCGCAGCGGGCCATGGCAGCAGGGCGCGGTGACGCAGGGATACCAGCTGCCTTTCACTCCGGCTGAACTATTCCGCAATGCATTGCGCGGTATCGCAGCCGATCTTGCCAAGTCGGGGAAAGCAGCATTCGCCAAGATGCCGATACAGGAGCAGGACGCCTATTTGAAATCGCTGCAGACCGGAAAGACCGACCTCGCGGGCGTGCCGTCGAATGTGTTTTTCGAGTCGCTGCTGGAAGTAACGATTGAAGGTTTTTTCAGCGATCCGGTATACGGCGGCAACAAGGATATGGCCTCCTGGAAGATGATCGGATTTCCCGGCGCCTATGCCTCCTATTACGATCTGGTAGACCGGCACGGCGTGGCCTATACCCGGGCGCCCATCAGCCTGGCTGACGATGGCCGTGGAGTGATCCACATTCATCCTCAGACACCGGCAAGCCCGCGCAGGGAAAGGAAATAGGCATGGCAACCAGGCTGGCTGAAGTGGATGCGGTTTTGCTGGGTGTGGGATTGGTCGGCACGATGCTCGGACGCGAACTGACACGCGCTGGCCTGAAAGTTGTCGGCTTGGAACGCGGCGAACCGCGCTCGACCGTACCGGATTTTCAGGGGCCGCAGATACATGATGAGTTGCGGTATTCGATTCGGAAAGCGATGATGCAGGACACAGCGAAGGAGACCGTGACCTTTCGCAACACCAGCAACGACACTGCATTGCCGATCCGGCGCTGGGCCAGTTTTCTGCCCGGCACCGGCCTGGGCGGAGCGGCGGTGCACTGGAATGGTCAAACTTTCCGATTCCAGGATTCGGATTTCAAAATGCGCAGCAGAACGATCGAGCGGTACGGAAAGAATTTCGTTTCCGACGAGTTGACGATCCAGGATTGGGGCGTCAGCGCCGCCGAACTGGAACCGTTTTATGATCGCTTCGAATACCTGTTGGGCGTCAGCGGCAAGGCAGGAAATTTGAAGGGTCAGAAAATCGCCGGCGGCAATCCGTTTGAAGATCCTCGCGCACGCGACTATCCGACGCCGCCGATGAAAGAGCCTTACGGCTCCGCGATATTCCGCAAAGCGGCGGCCGGCCTCGGCTACCACCCGTTCCCGCAACCGTCCGCCAATTTGAGCCAGCCCTACACCAACCCGGAAGGGATGACGCTGAGCACCTGCATGTTTTGCGGATACTGCGAGCGGTATGGCTGCGAACATTTTGCAAAGTCATCGCCGCAGACGGTTCTGCTGCCCGTATTGTTAAAGGACAAGAACTTCACGCTGCGCACACATGCACACGTACTGCGCATCAATCTCGACGGCAGCCGCAAGCATGCTACCGGCGTCACCTATGTGGATGCGCTTGGGCGCGAATTCGATCAGCCGGCGAAGCTGATTATCGTAGGCACATTCGCCTTCAACAATGCACGCATGCTGCTGCTGTCCGGAATCGGCAAGCCGTACGATGCGAAGACTCGCACCGGTACAGTGGGACGCAACTACGCATACCAGACTATGAGCGCGGTGCAGGTATTTTTCGACGAGAAAGTCAACATCAATCCCTTCATGCGGTCGGGGGCCAACGGTACTTTAATAGGGGATTTCGTCGGTGACAACTTTGACCACGGCCCGCTTGGATTTGTCGGCGGCGCCTATATCGGCGAAATAATGACGAATGGCAGACCGATCGAGTTTCATCCGACGCCGCCGGGCACACCATCTTGGGGTGCAGGGTGGAAAAAAGCTGTCGTGAAGCATTACAACCATACGTGCTCGCTCAATATCCACGGCAGTTCGGTGGCGAGCGCGCGCAATTATCTCGACCTCGATCCAACCTACAAGGATGCATGGGGGTTGCCGCTGCTGCGCATGACCTTCGATTTCCCCGAAAACGACCTGAAGATGTCTGCGCATGTGACCCAGAAAGCGCTCGAGATCGGAAAGGCAATGGGCGGACAACAGGTCGCAGGCGGTCCGCGCAAGGGACCTTATACGATTACCCAATATCAAACGACTCACAATACCGGTGGAACGGTAATGGGGACCGATCCGGCCACCAGCGTTGTGAACCGCTACCTGCAGAGCTGGGATGTGCCGAATGTATTCGTGATCGGGGCATCGAACTTCCCGCAGAACGCAACCTATAATCCGACCGATACCGTGGGTGCCCTCGCTTACTGGGCAGCCGATGCGATCGTCAAGCAATATCTCAAATCCCCTGGTCCTTTGGTGAAGACATGAGAAACATTGTCTCGCTTATTGCCGCAACGGCTGCCGCGGCAGGGCTGTTGGTGTTTGCGCCGCTGCATGCGCAGCCGGTCGGCACAGCTGGAAACACCGCTGGCAATACAGGCAATGCCGGGATGCAAATCGCCAATGCCGGCGCGAGTGGTAGGGCTGCCTGCGCGAACTGTCACGGCGCAAGAGGTGAAGGCAATGCCAGCGTCAATTTTCCACGCATTGCCGGGCAACCGCAGGCTTATCTGGTCCGGCAACTGGAAAGCTATGCCAACGGCAACCGCCGCAATCCGGTCATGGAGCCGATCGCCAAGGCACTCGACCGGCAGCAGATCGACGCTGTCTCCAGTTATTACGCATCAATGTCCGCACCGGCTTCGAAACCTGCGCAGCAACCAGCAGCAAGCGTGCTTGCAAGAGGGCGGACGCTGGCAACAGTCGGAGATGGCGGAAAAGGCGTGCAGAACTGCGCCAACTGCCATGGGCCTGGCGGCAGTGGGCTGCCTCCTTATCCCTATCTTGCGAGCCAGCATAGCGGGTATCTGGTCGCGGCCCTGGGAGAATGGAAGAGCGGTATGCGCAAGACCGATCCCAGCCAGCAAATGCCGATGATCGCGAGGCGTCTCGGCGATGCCGATATCGCGGCCGTCGCAGCATACTATGCAGTACAGCCCGCGCCGGTTCCTGCTGCACTGCGTACCAATGTTCCTGCCGGCTCTGCGTCTCGTCCGGCGCGGCAGGATGCCAGTCCCGGTCCGTCTGCCGTGCCGCCTGCCAGTTCGCAGGGGGCACAAGGCGCCGGCATCGAGCAGGGAGCGCCGACTATCGGCGGCGGCCAAGGGCCGGGCGGTGGCGGCACCGGGTCGGAGGGCGCGCCCCCGGACAAAGGAAAAGGCGCTAGGTGATACCGGGATTGCCGTGGTGTTTTTATCGCTGGATCCCATTTCAAATGAAGGAGGTGCAATGAACAAGCGACGCATCGTATTGATTTCAATTTCCGCAGTCGGGGCTGCATCGGCTGCCGGCATTCCTTTCTCTGTCCTGGCACAAGCCCAAGGCAGCGCACCGAAGCTGAAGGAAGATGATCCGCAAGCGGTCAGTCTTGGCTACAAGCACGATACCACCAAGGTCGACCAGAAGAAATTTCCCAACCATTCCAATGCGCAGCAATGCAGCAACTGTCAGTTCTACCAGGGTTCGGCTTCCGACGCATGGGCTCCCTGCACTATTTTCGGCGGCAAGCAGGTGGCAGCAACCGGATGGTGCAGCGCTTATGTCAAGAAATCCGGTTAAAAGATCGGGCGCGGCGCTGACGGCCATTCGGTTTGGTGCGCAATGGCTTGTTGATTGGTGCACTGGTTACTTGCTGCAGCTTCGACGAAGGTGCGCGTCGACGATGCACGTTAGAAGGTCCGCGTTATTTTCCGGTGCGGACAGAAAAAGCATGCACGCGCAGTGGCAAACAGCTCTTCGAGCGTATGCGAATTGATGCTGAACAGGAATCCTCTTCGGCACGCTTGCCGGTGTTGAAGCCCGCCAGCGTTGAAATCGAGGGGTCAGTATCAGGGTGTGGACCGCATTTTATCTACCTCGGCGCAATGCCTCATTGCAAGGTCGTCCGGACATAAAATGCCAGCCAGATTCTGTGTCTTGCGGTCGAACGCAGGTATTCGCTGGATCTGCACATCTATCATTTGTTCTATTGCTCGTTTATCGGTTGACTTTCGATCCATGCGCTTACCTCGCTGCTCCAGACCCGGAATAAACTCGTCCAAGAAATACTGAAGCTGTCCCAAGTCTGAATCAGCGAAGGCAATGCGTCTGAATCTATCCGTTACCGGGTAGTTCCACTGCTTGAACCAGACGTGCCGCCTGTGGAGCCAGAGCCGCCACTCGGACTGGACGTACCACTTGGACTGGACGTACTGCCTGAGCCGGACGTGCCGCTCGATCCCGAAGAACCGGTACCCATGCTGCCTGCTCCCGAGCTTCCAGTTGAGCCGGGTAAAGTGCTGGTCGATCCCGTGGGCGGACAGTCCGCGCTCCTCGAACCGGAGGCAGTAGTTGAACCGGACGAACCGCTCGATGCCGACGGTCCGCAGTCCGGGCTGGCCGAACCAGAGCTGCCAGCCGAGCCAGTTGTACCGCTTGTCCCGGAGGAACCGCTACCCATGCCGCTGGAACCGGAACTGCCAGTCGCGCCAGCAGCACCGCTTGCTCCGGGAGAAGTACTCGAACTAGACTTGCCGCTCGATCCCGAAGAACCGCTACCCGTGGTGCTGGAGTCGGAACTGCCGGTTGAACCACTCGAACCGGATGAGCTAGTACCCGTAGCGCCGGAGCCGGAACTGTAAGGCGAAGTGGAAGAACCGCTTGACGACGATTGAGCAGATGCAATTCCGGCAGACGCCAGAAGTAGAACCAAAAGTGTAGACGACATTTTCATCATATTTCCTCCAAAAAACTTGTCAATGAAGGGACATAAAGCGCAAGGACTATGCCAGGCGGCCATCATGTTATTTTATTGAGCATCGTCGTATAAAAACTGGAGATATGAGCTTGAGGATCGGCATTTTTTTGCTCCATTTTCACGAAGCGCTATTCATTACTACAATAATTTGTAAATTTTAATAAGCTACTGTCCCATTAATACAAATCACGCAGTTAATGTGGCCCACCGTCAATGAGTCGTATTGGCGCATTTGATTGCATTGGCGAATCGTCGTGTCCATGGAACTTGCTCCATAACATTAGCGCAGGCATGGTTGCTCCGAACCCAATATGTGAATGTCCACGCTATTGGGTACATGCCGTAGCAGAACAAGGCACAGGCCCTGGTCGTGGTTTTAACCGTCAGTTGTCGGCTGGCAGTGGCCATTCGCTTAAACACGCATCAGAAATTCAGCGTTACTGTAATGCTGTCGCTGTAACTTCCCACATACACATTTTGCCGGGCGGGAATACGACCGTAGACAGGATGATTTGCCGGTATCGTGCTGCCGCCTGCTATGGAGGTACCGCCGCTACCGTCTCCCCAGACGCTGGTACGGGACGGGTCCGTGTAGAGGTTATAGCTGAGCCGGTGCACGCCGCCGGCCATTGAACGCGATGCATAGGACCCGCCCCCCGGACTGAGAAAGATGGTGTACGAAACACCGATATCGCAGATCACGCTGATGTTGCCGGTACTGTCCAGATTCTGATTGCTGAAGACGTCGTAGCTGCCGAAGTTCACGCCCGGCGTGCTGACGGTGCACGTGGCTGACCATGCCTGTTGCGCAGCCGCCAGCAATATGACGGTAATCAAACGGAGCGATGCAGCCGCCCGTTGGCGGCGCCGTGGGGGCCGGATTAGTGAAAGAGCCCGTAGGCGTTTACAACAGGTGGTCATGGTTTTACTCCGATGCATGCATGCGTTCCCAGGTGCGGCAATGGTTCTGTCGTTGCAGGGAAGGACACCACGATGTCACAGCTCTGACCGCGCCAGTTTATGCGCAGCCGATTGTTTGCCTCTAGTCCGGTAAGATAAACTTCGCCCCGCAAGCCAGTGGGGAATTCTTCCGCCTGTCCGGCAATCCGCACCAACGCTCCCGCCGGCAGCGGCTCGCCGTGCTCCAGGATAATTGTCATTAATGCGCCGCGTGAACGCCGGACCGGAAACTGCAGCAGGGCGCCACTGCGGAAATAAGGCACGGCGTCCAGTTGCATGCTGTCGATCTGCGCGTCCAGCGGCAGATCGGCCTGCTCGATGCGGACCGAATTTTTTTGATATGGGCGCAGTCGTGGCAGCAAGGCGCTGCCGTCGGCGCCGGTTCTGGCCACTATCTGATTATCCGCATAAACGCGCACGTTCGGGTAATCCGGCACCTTTACCACGGCAAAACTGTCGTCGATGCGCCGGCTTAAAAACGTGTCGCCTCTCAACATGGCTATCCCTCCACTCGCGTTGCCACGATAGCTGGTTTGTCCCTGGAACCGGGCCGTCTCCAGGCCATAGGTACCGACATCGTTCTGCAGGCTGACGCCGGCTTCGCGGCGCTCCGCATCGCCTGTTCCCGCCAGCAGGCGGTATCCTACGCCGCTGCCTGCCGGCAGATTGCGCTGTATCTGCAACTGCGCCTGCCGGCTGTCCGCTTGCCGGGTCGCGCTCGCGCTGGCGCTGGTGTTCTCGCCGAGCGAGCGGGTGAAAATCAGTCCGACGGCCGTCTTTGCATCCGCACCCAGGGAACGCAGCACGGACAGACTCAGGAAGCCGAGCTTTCCGAGCGTGGTGCTATAACTTGCGCTGACCAGTTTCACTTCGTCCCGATCGCGGTAGTTCTGGTGCGCGTAGTTCAGCCCGAAGGAGCCGTAGCCGCCGGTCGCCATGCTGATGAAGGCCTGACCCAATTGCCGGGGCGCGGGTTGTCCTGGTTGCAGTCCGAGTTGCGTAAAGCGTTCGGTGGCGAGCTGGGCGCTGCCGCCGAAACTCAGCCACCGGCTCTGCCGCTCGAAGCCCAGCGCCAGCAGACTGCCATCGCCGCCCTTGCTGCGGCTGCCGGCGATGGAGCTGCTCAGCACGCCGGCCGCAGGCCACAGCAAGGCAGCGGACAGACCGACGGACTGCTGATCGCGCAAAAACTCGCCATGCGCTTCGCCAGTGAGATGATCGGTGAAGCCTAGCCGGTGTGTGCCCACTGCCACGAAGCGTCCGTACTCGTTGCTGGCAACGCCGTAATTGTC
>DASYKE010000026.1:0-15242 GCA_035995725.1 Burkholderiaceae bacterium
CAACAGCTTTTCCATCACTGTGTACAAGCGCCTGGCCCCGATATTCTCGGTTTTCTCATTGACTGAAAATGCGATCTCCGCCAGGCGCTGGATGCCGCCCTGTTCGAATTCTATATTTACGCCTTCCGTTGCCAGCAGCGCTTCATATTGCTTGGTCAGACACGCATCGGTGCCGGTCAGAATGCGCTCGAAATCGGCAATCGACAAGGAATCGAGTTCGACCCGGATCGGAAAACGGCCTTGCAGTTCTGGAATCAGATCGGACGGCTTGGCAAGATGAAATGCACCTGACGCGATGAATAAAATATGATCGGTCTTGATCATTCCATACTTCGTGTTGACGGTTGTACCCTCGACCAGCGGCAGCAAATCGCGCTGCACGCCGGCACGTGAACATCGGCGCCGCCCACTTCGGAACGGGAAGCGATCTTGTCGATTTCATCCAGGAAAACGATTCCGTTCTGTTCGACGTTGGCAATCGCTTTTTGTTTCAGTTCATCGTCGTTGATCAGCTTGGCCGCTTCTTCGTCGATCAGCAGTTTCAGCGCTTCGCCGATCTTTACCTTGCGGGTTTTCTTGCGGCTGCCGCCGATGCCGGAAAACATCGATTTGATCTGTTCGGTCATCTCTTCCATGCCGGGCGGCGCCATGATTTCCATATGCGGTCCGGCTTCGGCCAGCTCGATCTCGATCTCGCGATCATTGAGCGCTCCTTCGCGCAAGCGCTTGCGAAAAGTCTGGCGCGCGGTGTTGCCTGTCTGCGCGTCGCCCTCCGCCTGCGAGCCTGAACTCGTATTGAAACCAAAATCGCGTGCCGGCGGCACCAGGATATCGATCACGCGGTCTTCTGCGGCATCTTCGGCGCGCGAGCGCACCTTGCGCATTTCGGATTCGCGCGTTTGCTTGATGCCGATATCGATCAAATCGCGAATGATCGTGTCGACGTCACGGCCGACATAGCCGACTTCGGTGAATTTGGTGGCTTCGATCTTGATGAACGGTGCATCGGCCAGCTTCGCCAGTCGGCGCGCGATCTCGGTTTTGCCGACGCCGGTCGGGCCGATCATCAAAATGTTCTTGGGCGTGATTTCATGGCGCAACGGTTCGGCCACTTGCTGCCGGCGCCAGCGGTTACGTAATGCAATCGCCACTGCGCGCTTGGCACGTGCCTGGCCGACCACATGTTTGTCGAGTTCGAAGACAATTTCCTGCGGGGTCATGTTCATGGTATCTTGCGAGAGGTTACGTTAGGGAACGGCACGTCATTCCAGTGTTTCAATCGTATGCTGCAGGTTGGTATAGATACATAATTCGCCTGCGATCGTCAGAGATTTTTTGACAATGTCGAGCGGCGACAATTCGGTGTTTTCCTGCAGTGCTTTTGCTGCCGACTGTGCAAATGTGCCGCCGGACCCGATGGCGCCGATTCCGTCTTCGGGTTCCAGTACATCGCCGTTGCCCGTGATGACCAGAGTTGATTCACGGTCCGCCACCAGCAGCATTGCTTCCAGCCGCCGCAGCATGCGGTCGGTACGCCAGTCTTTGGCAAGCTCTACCGATGCACGCATCAGATGACCCTGATGCTTTTCCAGTTTCCCTTCGAATCGCTCCAGTAGCGTGAACGCATCTGCCGTGCCGCCGGCAAATCCGGCCAAAACCTTGCCTTGATATAACTTGCGTACTTTGCGCGCGCTGCCTTTCATAACGACATTGCCGAGCGTTACCTGGCCATCGCCGCCGAGCGCGACGATGTTGCCACGCCGCACCGACAAAATGGTCGTGCCATGAAATTGTTCCATGCTTGCCTCTGAAATGAAGAGTGGCCCGATGATGTTGCAATCGGGGTCGCAGCCGAGGTTGTAATCGGGTAACGAACTAGAAAAATGGGGACGGACGATCCGATTACAAGGTGCCGGGGCAGCACCAGTGTTTCGTCAATGCTTGCGCGGCAGGATGCGTACGATATCTTTTAGGCCCATTACAATGAATAACGCAGCAACGAGATGGTTGACATGGTGTAATTCAATGATTTTGCCTTCGCCGGTGAGCGGCGCCAGACCGCTTAACAATTGTCCTGCGGCGTTGAGGTCGACCCGGTTCAAGCGCGAACAATCGAGAACCGCAGGATTATGGCCTGCCGCGAACGCCGTTATTGCGCTTATCAACTGATCTGTCTTGCCTTCGATGATGGGCGGCATCATGAAGCAGTCGGATACCACGTCAGCCGACGCGTTTTCTTCTGCCGCGGTCGTCACTTTGTTTTTCGGCGCGACGAACGCGGGTGGCGATACTTCAAACGTGACGCAGTAATCGATGCTGGCTTCCTCGAATTCCTTTTCCTTGTTCAAGAGCCGCAGAATTTCAAGCAATAATAACCAGGGCGCTTCGGTTTCATCGCGCCGGCCGACCTGCAGGATGGAACGGATTTTGATAGCCAGTTCCGGTGCGCCGACCAGGATCAGGTCATGCTCGGAGCTTTGCAGTTTCTTCAATATCCGCAGCAACAGGCCGCATCCAATCGGATCGACTTCGGTCACGCGCGAAAATTCGAGACGTAAAACACGAGAGCTTTCGGCCTGTTTCTGTGCGCGCTCGAGCAGTTTGATGATATTGCTGCTGTCGAGTTTTCCGGTGAAGGGAATCGTGGGCGTCGCACCTTTCCGCACGGCCGGAGCCGCCTGCGATCCGAGCTGGCTCGGTTTGACCCATGCCGGTGGCGATGTCTCGAATTTGCTCGCATATTCGATCGACAGGCTGTCGAATTGCTGCTGCTTGCCGGTGATCTGATACAGATCGAACAGCATCCACCATGTGGCTCTGGCGCTATTGGGCGTGTCGTCGTGGATTGCACCTTGCAGCATTTGTTCGACCATCTCTGCCTGGTCATTTGCAAACAGAATCGCCGCTTCTTCGATCACTTGCGGGACTTCGGAATTGGCTACTTCGATCGCGACCGATTTGCGTTCCTCTCCCAGCAGGAAGTCGGTGCTCATGCCCATGGTCGGCAATGTGGCCTCAAATGACGCAGGAAGCGGCTGTTGACCTTTGCCCGGTTTTCTGGATTTATCGGCGGGGGATGCCGCTCGCTGCATGGCTGGCCGCGGGCCCGACATTATGCTGTTGGCGGCCAGTCCGGGGCTGAATTCGGACGACATCTCGGATTCGATGGCATCTATTTTCTTTGCAGTCGCGGTTGCGCGTGCGACGTTGTGTTGAACCTGTTTCGAGCGTGCGGTGTTGTCGGGTGCAATTTTTGCGCGCGCGGCGCCCACATCGCGTTTTGTTTGCGATGAGCTCTTGTCCGCGGGTGACTGCGCCGGCTGACCGTCTTCTTTTTTTCCAAAGAGCCCGAAAATCGCCACGGTTTTCCTGTTGTTAATCCGTTAATTATAATTTCACTGGGGAAACAATTAGAATTATAACGCCATAAAGATACCACAAGGCAAGTAGATCAGACGCCGGCGTATCGTCTTGGTTTGCGATTTATCAAATAATGTTGTCTTTCCAAAAAAGTTTTCCAAAACCGGACATGTGCGCCGACAAGAAATCCAACCCTGAAGCGGTGCAACATCCTAGAGTGCAGAGTCTGGAAAGACATGGCGTTTTATCTTGCCGAAACGGCTGACGCGTCCGTCAGGCGATAATACAAGCCCATATGATCATCCAATGTGCTCAGTTTACCGGACAGCACGACCGGTTCGAACGTGTATTTAATCGGTGTCCTGGTCCTGACTTCGACCACGCCTTCAGGGTGGGCAGGATGGGATCTTTCGACTTCACCTGCTTACCTTGACCAGCGTTTCCCAGGGTACGAAGCCTCTTATGATGAACTTTAATGCTTGTGCTTCATCGGACAACCTGCCGATGGCCAGCCCTTTACACCTCTTGGCCAATTCGGCATGGCATGCTTCTTCATCTTTGCCGGATGCCAGGCATTGCGCAGCAGCCTGATGCATGGCGACGATCGCCTTGTGCTGCTCGACGGCCGTTTTCAGGAGCGCGAGATTCTCTCTCACGCGTGCCGGCAGTGCAGCGGCGAACCTTTGGCGTCAGCCGCCAGATCGATTCCCTACGCGTTGCGCAAAGTGCTGTCCTGTAGTTGCGTGGACGCTGACACGACAAAGGTCATCATCGCGATACCGACCGCCATCGGCAGCAGATGAGCGCGCGGTGGTCAACGATTTGTGGCGCAGCGATTTGACGACAAGCGACAATCCATTGAGATGCGCATCGACCGGTATTACGCGGCTGCCGTTCGTGGACCGGCTGCATCACCGTAGCGCCCGGCAATGCCGCGAACACGCGTGTTTCGTGCGTTGCGCCGACACAGCGACGCATCGGCCCGCGCAGTCTGCGTTGCCAGCAAGGCGATCGCTGCGCCGCATGCGGCGTCACATGGTTGCATCTTACACAAATGATTCAGCGTGCGGACAGAAATGCCCCACGTTTTGCAGAGTCCGGTGCTCCGAATCGAATTCGGAACAAGATCAGTCGCCGTACAGCTTCTGCTTGAGTTCGCGCCGTTGCTGTGCTTCGAGTGACAGGGTCGCGGTAGGACGGGCCAGCAGGCGCGGGATGCCGATCGGTTCGCCGGTCTCTTCGCACCAGCCGTAATCGCCGGAATCGATGCTGGCGATCGATTGCTGTACTTTCTTCAGCAGTTTGCGTTCACGATCGCGAGTGCGCAATTCGAGCGCATGCTCTTCCTCAATGGTCGCACGGTCGGCCGGATCGGGCACCAGCACGGTCTCGCGCAGGTGCTCGGTGGTCTCGCCGGCGTTTTTCAGCAATTCTTTTTCAAGCTGCTGCAAGCGCGCCTTGAAGAAGGCCAGTTGGTCCGCGTTCATGTAATCCTTGTCGCTCATCTTGAGGAGTTGCGCTTCGGAGAGCAGGACGCCGTCGGTTGCGACGGTCGGGGTCGGTTTAGTTGTCTTGGTTGCCACTTCGCTTACTTTCGAAACTACGGTTTGTTCAATTTTATTTGCTAATCCGGCAGCAGGTTTGTCGCTGCTCATACTTACGCCAGATTGCTTTGCTTCACTTACGACAATCGCCGTCGTTCTTACGGCGGGTACAACGGGTTTGCGGTTCGCATCGGTTCGGGCGGACGCTTCCATCATCTTCACCGTACCGGTGTCAGCTGCTGCTGCCTTTTTCGCCTTCATGGCGCTTGCCACAGATTTGGGAGCCGATTTGGATACCGGCTTCCTGCCAGCTTTCAATGCGGATTTGGCTTGCGGTTTCGCCGTGTTTTTTACCGTTGCCCTGACCGGTTTTGCCGCAGCTTTCGCCACTGTTTTCGCGGGTTTGGCTCCCGGTTTCAGGGCGGTGGTTATTTTTTTTACCAATTTCCTGGCCACTCTTTTCAGCGTGGATTCGCCAGCGGTCTTGCCGGTCAGCTTGGGCTTGGCCACCGCAACCGGCTTGGTCGCGGTTTTGCCCGGATTTTTGGCAACGGTGCTTTTTCTGACCGATTTTGTAACGGTTGCGTTCATGTCCTTATCCTCAATGAACTGCCCAACGCACTGACTTCATCAGGTGCCGCATGCAATTTTTTTGCTGTCCCCGCTTTTTGTATTGCCCCTCCGCGCATCAAAACCACGGTAGTTTATACCAAACATAGTTCCAGACCCTGAATAAAAATTTCTTTCGGCAAATCCTTCCCGATAAACACCATCTTGCTGCCACGCACCTCGGTATCACCCCATTTCCCGCCGATATCGCTGCCCATCATCTGATGCACGCCCTGAAATACGACTTTGCGGTCGGCGCCGCTCATCCACAACACTCCTTTATAACGCAACATGCGCGGCCCGTAAACCTGTACCATGCCGCCGAGAAATTCATCCAGTTTGGCACTGTCGAACGGACGTGTGCTCTTGAAGACGAATGCTGCAATGTCGTCGGTGTGGCTGGTGCCGCCCGGGCGGCGGTGCGCATGTTGGCGGCCGTCGTTCCGATGACCATGGTCATGGTCACAATGATCGTCGCAGTCGTGATGCTCGTGTTCATGCAGTTCCGCAGCCAGGAAATCGGGGTCGATTTCAAGTTTTTCATTCAAATTGAAACCACGGATATCGAGCACATCGCCAATCGGCGCGCGGCCAAAATCGGCCTTATTGATCGGCGCGCGCGGATTGATGCGCTTCAGACGAGCGGTCAAGGTTGCGATTTCATCGGTGCCGACCAGATCGGTTTTCGACAACAGCATCTTGTCGGCGAAACCCACCTGGCGCTGCGCTTCTTCATGCTGGTCAAGCTGTTGCATTGCGTGCCGGGCATCGACCACGGTGATGATCGCATCGAGCAGGTAGTGCATCGCCACTTCTTCATCCATGAAAAACGTCTGCGCCACCGGTCCCGGATTGGCCAGCCCTGTGGTTTCGATAATGACCCGGTCGAAGTGCAATTCGCCGGCGTTGCGTTTTTGCGACAGCGTGCTGAGCGCGACAATCAAATCCCCACGAACGGTACAGCAAATGCAGCCATTGTTCATTTCGACAATTTGCTCGGTGCTGTCCTGCACCAGGATTTCATTGTCGATATTTTCCTGACCGAACTCGTTCTCGATAACGGCAATTTTATAACCGTGCTGCTCGTGCAGGATGCGGTTGAGCAGGGTGGTTTTGCCGGCACCGAGAAAGCCGGTCAATATGGTAGTTGGAATCAGTGCCATAAAATTAAACGATCACAAATCAGCATGCACAATCGGCGCACCATCCCTTGATGGTGAGTTCGATATCATGGCTTCGAAAGCCTTTTTCCAATGTTTCCTGCAATGCACTTTGCAATTGCCGGTGCAGCACCGATTGGCGCTTCGAAGATCCCGATATGGCTGCGCCGATCAACCCCATATCATCATTATTGTCGAGACAAAATACCTTTGCGCAAAGGGTACATTTGAAATGCCCGTGCCGGTGCTGCGCCGGCTGGTGGCCGGCCTGAGGCGCATCGTCAGGCTCCACATGCTCGGTTCCGGCGCTGTAGCGAAACACGCGATCATCGCCGGCAATCCTGTGCACCAATCCGGCATCGGTCAGACAATCGAGCGCGCGATACAGCGTGACACGGTCCGTGTCGGCAAGCGCATCCTGTAGATCCTGATGCGAAAAGGCGCAGCGTGCGCCCAGCAAGGTGGCGAGTACTTTTACCCGCGCCGCCGTAGTGCGCACCGAAGCGCCGCGCAGCCTGGCTTCGGCGATCGTCTGGAAATACTGGATATCGCGCACCTGGTCACCGTGCATGCCGGCAGCGTCCGGTTTGGCTTTCTTTATCATAAAATTTACTCAATACTTCCGAGATTATGCCGTAATTTGCAATTGGGTTGCAAAATTCGCGCGTGCGGTTGAACGGACGGCACCGGCGTTTATCGCGGCAGCTTATTTAGCACGCTTTTTCGCCCTCGGATGCGCCGCATCGTATACCTGTGCGAGCCGCTGAAAGTCGAGCGATGTGTACACCTGCGTCGCCGCAATCGATGCATGTCCGAGCATCTCCTGTACTGCGCGCAGATCGCCGGACGATTGCAGCACATGCGATGCGAACGAATGACGCAGTACGTGCGGATGCACGTCGGCCGGAATGCCCAGCGCTTGCGCATGCGCTTTCAGGCGGAGTTGCACCACGCGCGGGGACATGCGCGTGCCGCGCTCGGTTAAAAACAATGCGAAGCTGTCGCCGCCAAGATTGCTTTTGACTAATGTCGCCCGTACTGCAAGCCAGTGGGCAATGGCTCGCATCGCCGGTTGCCCGATCGGCACGCTGCGCATCTTGCCGCCCTTGCCGGTTACGGTGACTTCGCACGCGTCGAAATCAATCCAGCCTGATGACACATGGCCGGCTTCCTGCGTATAACGTGCGTCCAGTCCGGTCAGCTCCGATACCCGCAAACCGCTGGAATACAGCAATTCGAACATCGCGCGGTTGCACCGCTGTGTGGCGGCTTCCGGATCTTTGCCGGGATGAGGTTTCGCGACCAGCTGCACCGCATCGTCGGCAGCCAGCGCCTTCGGCAGCGGCTTCGACCTTTTCGGTGCCTTGACACCATCGACCGGATTGGATGCGAGCGAAGCCTGCCCGGACAGCCAGTCGAAAAAACCGCGCCATGACGACAGTTTGCGTGCGATCGAACGCGCGCTCAAACCTTTGGCATGCAAGTGCGCGGCGAACTTGCGGATATGGAAATGCGTGATCGACGTGACAGCGGAGTTGCCGGCAAGTGCATCGGCAAATGCCGACAATTCGGCCAGATCGCGGCTGTAACTGGAGACGGTGTGCGGCGACAGCTTGCGCTGCGTAATCAGGCTATCGAGATAGCCGTCGAAAAAAGCCTGATTGTTCCGCGCACTCACGCCGGACGGCAAGTCAATCGAGCAGGCATGTCAGCGCCGCGCTGCCGGTTTCGGCGATTTTCTGCAGGAAATCGGTCGCCATGTCGGTAGTGAAACGTTCTGGGTCCGGCGAACCCAGCACCAGCAGGCCGAATGCGTCCGTCGCATCGTTCGCGCGCAGCGGCAGGATAGCGATCGATTGTATCGACGCCGCATCGTCGAGCCAGGAAGCTGCCTCGAAGTCGTTGTTCGGACCGCAAAACGGCGCGTTCAAGCCATTTGAAAAAATCCGTGCATCGGCTGACACCTCGGCGGCAAACCAGGTATGAGAAAATTCTTCGGCCACGCCCCAGATGCGCAAGGTCGCATGCGGGACTGAAAAAATCGTTTGCAATTCGTTGATCATCGTATGCGGCAAATCGACATCGTTGCGCGCCAACAGCAACGAACGTGTCCATGACTGAAATTTTTCGGTAATCGCATCGTTTTCCTGCGCGATCCGCATCAGTCCGGCCATCCGGAGTTCAAGTGTCTTTACTTTTTCGCGTAACACTTCAATCTGCCTGTCTTGCAGGGAGACAGTGCGTCCGCCCAGCTGGCTGGACAATTTCAGTTTTGACATGAGCTCCACGTGCTCTTCAAAAAAATGCGGATGGTCTGCCAGATAGCGGGCGACCGAGGCTGAGTCAAGTTGAAGGGTCATGTGTGTTCTGCGCAAAGATCGATAATGGTAACGGAACGAATGCACGGTGCTGTCGCTGTCAAATTGCCGGAACAGTTGGCGACCGGGGCAGTGTGATTTTAACCGACAAAAGGCGCGCATATATCCGATATTCGCGGCGTTGCCACTCGATCTGGACATGCCCGATCAACGGCCGAAAAGCAAACGAAAATTGCGGGCAGCCTTGTCATCGGCCTGAAACCAGTTTCTGCGCCAATCCGGCCAATGGAAAAGCCTGTCAAATTTCGATTTCGCCTTCGAATACGCTAACCGCCGGGCCGGTTAACATCACCGGAAAATTCTGTCCCGCCCATGCAATCGACAGCTCTCCGCCACGAGTGGCAACCGTGACCCGGGAATCGAGCAGGCCGCGGCGAATACCGGCGACCACGGCGGCACAGGCGCCGGTGCCACAGGCCAGCGTTTCGCCGGCACCACGTTCAAATACCCGCAATCTGATTTGATGGCGATCGACGACTTGCATGAAGCCGGCATTGACACGCTTCGGAAAGCGCGGGTGATGCTCGATTGCCGGACCATCTGCCGCCACTGGCGCCGTTGCGGTATCGTCGACCAGTTGCACCGCATGCGGATTACCCATTGAAACGACGGAGATCCAAACGGTTTTGCCGTCGATATCGAGCGGCCACAGCGTGTCGATGCCCTCGACCCTGCCTTGCAGGCCGCTGGCATTGAACGGCACGCGCCCGGGTTCCAGGATCGGTGTACCCATATCGACCGTGATGCGGCCATCGGCTTCCAGCCTGGGCTCTATCACCCCGGCCAATGTTTCGACCTTGATGATGCGCTTGTCGGTCAGGCCCTTGTCGGTGACAAATTTGACGAAGGCGCGGGCGCCATTGCCGCACTGTTCGACCTCGCCGCCATCGGCGTTATAAATGCGATAACGGAAATCGACCCCGGCCGATTGCGGCCTTTCAACCACCAGCATCTGATCCGCGCCGACGCCGAAGCGGCGATCGGCGAGAAATTGCCACTGCGCGGACGTGAAATCGATATGCTGGCTGATTGCATCAACCACGACAAAGTCATTGCCCGCGCCATGCATTTTGGTGAATTTCAGTTTCATGCTTGCATTATAGACTGCGGTTTGCAATGGATGAGGACTGACAAGCCGGTTGCCATTCGCCCTGAGCAGATCCGAACCGTCCTTCGATCACACGATCCCTGCCTCTCTTGATGGACGGCTTTCCATGGGACGCTCAGTCCTGCAACGGGAACGTATCAGGTTCTGTATCCGGACTGCGTTGGCCATATACGCTGGACTGTCCGGGCGGACGGGTCTTGAACCGCTTATGCGCCCAGAAATATTCAGCCGGTGCCTCAAGCACCTGCGTTTCGATGAACGCATTCATTTGCCGTGTCGCTGCGACGATATCGTCGCCCGGATAGTTTTCCCACGGCGGATAGAACGTCACTTTCCAGCCGCGATAATTCGGCAAAAAAGTGGCGATCACCGGGACTACTTTCGCACTGGCAGTGGCAGCAATACGCGCCGGTGCGGTAAGCGTCGCGGCGGGTATGCCGAAAAACGGCACGAATTCCGCATCCTTAGCGCCAAAATCCATGTCCGGCAGCATGAAGAACGGCAAGCCTTCGCGCATCGCACGGATGATCGGCTTGATGCCTTTGGCTCGCGCAAACAGTTTGATCGGGCGAAAGCGCGAACGTCCTTTGCGCAGCGCATCGTCGAAGACGCGGCTTTGCTGGTGGGTATAAATCGAACACAACGGCGATTCCAGCATGACCGCGACGCCGGCGACGTCCAGGCAAACGAAGTGCGGGCACAACAGAATCGTCGGACCGGACTGGATCGTGTCGAGCGGCACGTGCGGCTCGACGACTATCAGTCTTTTGAGCCGGGCTTCCGGCGCCCACCACAGGATGCCGCGTTCCAGCACACTGCGCACATAGGCCTGAAAGTGTTTCCTGGCGATGGCATGACGCTCGGCATCCGACAAGTCGGGCAGGCAAAGACGCAGGTTGGTCAACGCGATATGCCGCCGCGATTGCAGCGCCATGAACAGCAGCGTGCCGATTGCTTCGGCCAATCGCCCGAGTATGGGCAACGGCAGCCAGTGCAGCAGCCACATCAGACCGAGTAACAGCCTCATGCGTCCGCCTCGTTGCCCGACACCGGAATTGCGACGCCGGCAGGAGCCTTGTAGCGGTTATAACTCCAGAAGTATTGTGCCGGGCAACGGGCAATCAGCTTTTCCATTGCGGCATTGATGGCGCGGGCATTTTGCTCGGCAGTATCGCCCAGGGTTTCCTCGAAGCGTACGAAGCGGATCAGGTAACCGGCGCCGCCCGGCAGGCGCTCGGCGTACGACAGGATGATCGGTGCGCCGGTCATTTGATGCAGTTTGGCCGGCAGCGTCATGGTATAGGCCGGCTTGCCGAAAAAATCAGCCCATACGCCTTCACCCTGCTGCGGCACCTGGTCCGGCAATATGCCGATGGCCGTGCCTTTCTTGAGGGTTTTGAGAAGCGTGCGCACGCCGGCCAGGTTAGCCGGCGCCAGCGAAAGGCCGTTCCGTGCACGCGCCTGTTCCACCAGCGGTTGCA
Source organism: Burkholderiaceae bacterium (assembly GCA_035995725.1). Lineage (GTDB taxonomy): Bacteria > Pseudomonadota > Gammaproteobacteria > Burkholderiales > Burkholderiaceae_D > JAQGLW01. Next base: position 11,641 of record DASYKE010000026.1, read on the forward strand.
GTGCCGCCTTGCGAGGCGGGCGGTATAGCGCGGTCAATGGCGCTCGCGCAGCGATTGCCTGCGCAATGATTTCGAAACAGCCAAGATGCGGCGTCAGGAAAATCACGCCTTGTCCGGCATCGAGCGCGGCTTGCGCCAGGTCCCAGTTTTCGACCGTCGCCATGCCGAGCACCCGTTGCGGCGGCGCGCACCAGACGAAAGGCAGCTCGAGGATATTCTTGCCGGATTCGCTAACTGCGGTGCGGCGCCAGCTTGCATATCCGGCGCGGCCGATATTGTCCTCGAGCCTGTTGCGATACGATGGCGATAGCAGATAAACCAGCCAGCCAAGCGCTGCGCCCGACGCATGCAACACAGGCAAGGGCAATTTTGATAGCAGGCGGAATAAAAAGACGAGCATTGGAGACCGAATCAGGAATTTTTGCTGATTTTTTGCAAGAGGCGTAAAATAACACGAAAGCATTAACCGCCGAGTTAACAGACAACTTGCGAGGCGGTCTACAAATTCCGCTAAAGCGTCGCAGGCTCATTCGATTGACCGCGACATGGTCTATCACTTATATTCAAAGGAGCCTGCATGTCAAACGAATATCTCTTTACCTCGGAATCCGTCTCCGAAGGTCATCCCGACAAAGTTGCCGACCAGATTTCCGATGCGATCCTGGATGCGATTTTCATGCAGGATCCCAAAGCGCGGGTCGCTGCCGAAACGCTGTGCAATACCGGCCTGGTAGTGCTGGCAGGCGAAATCACGACCCATGCCAATGTCGATTACATCGCTGTTGCGCGCGAGACCATCAAGCGCATCGGTTACGACAATGCCGATTACGGCATCGATTACAAAAGCTGTGCGGTCATGGTGTGCTACGACAAGCAGTCGCCGGACATCGCGCAAGGCGTCGACGAGGGCAAGGGCCTCGATCTAGACCAGGGCGCGGGCGACCAGGGCTTGATGTTCGGTTACGCCTGCGACGAAACGCCGGAACTGATGCCGGCCGCGATCCACTACGCGCACCGCATCGTCGAACGTCAGTCGCAGCTGCGCAAGGATGGCCGCCTGCCCTGGCTGCGCCCGGATGCCAAATCGCAGGTTACGCTGAAATACGTCGATGGCCGCCCGGTCGCAATCGATACCGTGGTGCTATCTACCCAGCATGCGCCCGAGATGCAGCACAAGGCGATTGAAGAGGCGGTGATTGAAATGATCATCAAGCCGGTGGTGCCGCCGGAATGGCTGAAAAATACCCGTTACCTGGTGAATCCGACCGGCCGCTTCGTCATCGGCGGTCCGCAAGGGGATTGCGGCCTGACCGGCCGCAAGATCATTGTCGATACCTACGGCGGTGCAGCGAACCACGGCGGCGGCGCATTCTCCGGCAAAGACCCTTCCAAGGTCGATCGCTCCGCCGCTTATGCCGGCCGCTATGTCGCAAAAAACATCGTCGCGGCCGGTTTGGCAGAGCGTTGCCAGATCCAGATCTCCTATGCGATCGGTATCGCCAAACCGACGTCGGTGATGGTCACCACGTTCGGCACCGGCAAGATCAGCGACGAAAAGATCGCTGAACTGGTGCGCGAGCATTTCGACTTGCGCCCGAAAGGCATCGTGCAAATGCTGGATCTGCTGCGTCCGATTTATCAAAAGACCGCAGCATACGGTCATTTCGGCCGCGAGGAACCGGAATTCACCTGGGAGCGCACCGACAAAGTCGCCGCTTTGCGCGCCAGCGCCGGGAAGTAGGCGGATTGTCAGGCGCGTATAGCGTTGCAGCCGGCGCACTCATCGTCTGCCTCGCGATACCCGCCTTCGGCAGCACTGCGCCACAGACTGACTGGTGCAAACGGCTGACGGTCCGTCTGCCCGGAATATCGACGGCAACCTGTCGAAGCAGCGAACTGGTGCCGACCGGGGCGGTGTCGCTAAACGGCTTTCCCATTCTGGCGCGCGATATTGCGGCGGTGAAAAACGAGCAGAATAAAAATGTGCCAATGCGCATTTTATTGCTCGGCGGTATACATGGCGATGAATTGACGGCTGCATCCATTGTCTTCAAATGGCTGCAGTTCATGCAGACGCCGGCGGCGCGGGAATTCCACTGGATGGTCGTACCGGTCGTCAATCCGGACGGCTTGCTGGCGCCGAGGGCGAAGCGTGTCAACGCCAATGGCGTCGACTTGAACCGTAATTTTCCGACGCCGGGCTGGCAACAGGACGCCCCTCGTTACTGGGCCAAAAAAACCGGCAGCGATCCCCGGCGTTTTCCCGGAACGGCACCGCTGTCCGAGCCCGAAAGCCGTTGGCTCAATGAAGAGATGGAGCGCTTTCGGCCGCATGTCATCATCTCCGTGCATGCGCCGTACGGTGTGCTGGATTTCGATGGCCCGGCTGCTCCGCCGCGCCGCTTCGGCCGGTTATTGCTGAACCGCGTCGGCGTGTACCCGGGCTCGCTGGGCAACTATAGCGGCATGCACAAGAATGTCCCGGTCATCACGATAGAATTGCCGAATGCCCGAGCCATGCCTTCCGATGCCGAAGTGCGCCGGATCTGGCAAGACATGCTGAACTGGATACGGCACAACGTACCGCAACAGGAAGAAGTGTCCGATACCCGCATTACTTCTCTATCCCTCAGGCCCAAGCCCGAACAAGCTGGCTTGCCCAAAGCACAGCCCTTGCCGCCGGATAGCGGGATCCGCGGTATCTGGCAAAATTTGTTGCCTTGGATAAAGCGCAACGCGTTCAGTCAAGAATTCATGTTGGACAAGCGTGCGGAAATGCCTGCCAGATAACCAAGCCCAGCTGTATCCAAAAAGAAATTCCCCCTCCGTTTCGCGCCTCCTTGCAGCTGCGTAATGCGATTGGTGTTGTAAAACTTTCCTAAAGCCACGTAAAGACATCCAGACCTTGTCTGGAACTGGTACATTTTCGCTACTACAACTTTTGTTGCTCTAGCGAACTTCTCCATGTCCGGTTTCATCAAATGCGCCACGTTGCTTGCCGTTAAGTTAGCAATGGCTACCATGATGGCCGGATGCCAGTCGTCGGCTGGCGACGATATCCATCGGCCAGCATCCGGGACGGTCGCCGGCGCATCAGGTTCCCAGCAGTTAATCATCAAATTCAAATCGAACACGATTACTTGCGACCCGGCCGGGATCGCACGTGTGTCGGCCGCAGCCCATGTGTCGCTGGAATTTGTTCGACAGATGTCGGGGGACGCTTGCGTAGTCAAGCATCTGGCAGATGACCGCGGCAGCTTTTCCCTCGAGCAACAAATGCTCAGGCAGCATCCTGCGATCGAATGGGTCGAACTGGACGCGGTCCTGAAGAAAGCGTCGTAGCGCGGTGAGCGGCGCACATGTCTTTATCGCTCGCCCGGCACAGCCGGAACAGCAATGAAAATAAAAATAACAGTTCGGCATGCATTGCTCGGCTTGACGGCGGCTGCGGCCCTGATCTGCGCGATAGCCAATGGCGCATCCGCCGATTCGAAGGCGTTTGCGACATTCAAGAAGAGCGCGCCGCCCGCTGCGAGCCCTCCCGATGAAGAAATGGTGTCGCGCCTGATCGTAAAACACCGCGCCAGGCGCAGCGACAAACT
>DASYKE010000027.1:0-5768 GCA_035995725.1 Burkholderiaceae bacterium
ATGTGGTCTCTGCATTGCGATGGTGGGCGGCTTGATATATTGCCTTGAAGAAATCAGTGCCGCGTCCCGCCATGCGCAATCCCGACACCACGCTGAAACTGGCAACCGGCTCGTCCGGCAGCGTCTTGCGCCAATCCAGCATGGTGCCTGATTGAAATATTCATGCCGGCGCATCTGTGGCCTGTATGTTAGGCTAAATTTTTGCCCACGCGAACCACATGTTCCGCACGTCCGCGAGCACACGACCTTGATCAATGATTTTCACTTCTGAAAAATTGTCCCGGCCGGTCCGATATGGGATCGGTGTTTCACTCGCCGTTATTGCGCTCGGGCTCCAGGGGATGCTGGCGGTATGGGTGGAAGGGCGCATCCCCTTTCTGCTTTTCATCTCCACGCTGGCCCTGACCGCCACCCTGCTCGGACGCGGGCCTGCGCTGATCGTGTTCATCACAGGGCTCGTGTATGGCACCGTAATGCTGCCGCCCACAGGAAGGCTCGGGGTGGATGGAACTGCAGAGCGCATTTCCCTGCTTGCCTATGCGGGCGTCGGCTTGTTTTTTGTGCTGCTGGGCGGCTGGGTAAGATCGATTGTATGGCGCGCGGCAGAGGCCGAACGGATCCTGTTTGCCGAACGGCTGCATGCGCAAAAATTCGCTCAGGAAAACGACACCCGGTTCCGGGTCGCGCTCGATACCTCGGCGGTGCCGTTCAATATCCTGTCGCCGGTGAAAGATGCGTCGGATCGCATTATCGATTTCCGTTGGGCTTATGTGAATGCGGCGGCGGCGGACGCGCTTGGCCATCCGGCCGACGATCTCATCGGCCGCAGGGTCGCCGAGGTATTGCCTGGCAGCTGGGAAGAGCCGGGTCTGTTCGAGCGCTATGCGGCGGTATCTGCGCGCCGCGAACCGCAGACCTTCGAGCTGCATTCGAACATCGATGGCAACGAAGGCTGGTTTCATGTGGTTGCCTCGCCGTTGCAGGACTCGGTGGTGGTCTGGTTCGCCGACGTCACCGAGCGAAAGCAGCAGGAACAGGCGCTGCGCGAGGCTGACCAGCGCAAGGATGAGTTCCTGGCGACGCTGGCGCATGAATTGCGCAATCCGCTGGCGCCGATCCGGCAGGCGGCCGAGTTGTCGAAACTGCCCAGCGTGACGGAGGCGCAGCGGCGCTGGAGCGCTGAAGTGATCGAGCGCCAGGTGCTCAACATGGCCTTGCTGCTGGACGACCTGCTGGACGTGTCGCGCATCACGCGCGGCATTCTCACGCTGCGCAAAAGCCTGACCGATGTGCAGTCCGTGCTGGACGTGGCGATCGAAACGGCCCGGCCCATCATCGAGAGCAGGAGGCATCAGCTTTCGGTGACGCTGCCGCCGCAGGCAGTGTATTTGGAGGCGGATCAGTTGCGCGTGGCGCAGGTGGTCGCCAACCTGCTCACCAATGCCGCCAAGTACACTGACCCGGGGGGCCGGATTCAGCTGGCAGCCGGCAGCACGGCGGAAGAGGTGCTCATTACGGTGACCGATAACGGCATCGGCATCAAGCCGGAAAAGCTGACGGAAGTTTTCGGGATGTTTGCCCAGATCAAGTCCGACAAGGACCGATCGCATGGCGGCCTGGGTATTGGCCTCGCGATCTCCAAGGGATTGGTCGAACTGCATGGCGGACGCATCGAAGCAAAAAGCGCCGGTCCCGGCAAAGGCAGCCAGTTCACGGTGCATCTGCCCGTGGGTGCGCAGCGTCCTGCGCAAGACGAAGTGGTCCATGCGCCGACGCTTGCATCCGACACGACGGCGCGCAAGGTGCTGATCGCGGACGACAACCGCGATGCGGCCGACACGCTGGCCACACTGGTCGAGCTGGACGGGCACCATGTGCTGGTTACCTATGACGGCGAGGCGGCGCTGGCCGCATTCGCCAGCTTCCAGCCCGATATTGCGCTGCTCGATATCGGCATGCCCAAGTTGACCGGGATTGAAGTCGCGCAGAAGATCCGCAGCGCTGTCTTCGGCCGGAAGGTGACGCTGGTCGCCATCACTGGTTGGGGCCAGAGCGGCGACCGGGCCAAGACGCTGGCGGCAGGTTTCAACCAGCATTTGACCAAGCCGGTGGATGTCGAGCGGGTGCGACAACTGCTTGCTGCCGGGCCGACGTCGCGGCGGGAATAATCATCTCGCTTCGATTCTCGCAGAGCTCGCGCCGAGGCTAGGCTTCAGGCAGTGAGCGGCTTAACCTGTAAGCCCGCTTTCATCGACTTCACTATTCATCGACTTAACTACTGCGCAAAGAATAAAAAAAGCCGCGAGAAAACTCGCGGCGTTTAAATTGAAAGCGCCTTAAAAATCGAAATGTCATTCTACTCGAGGCGCCTTCTGCGTGTCGCCGTTCGGCGCACTGCGGGCCTGAGCCAGCGATCGATTAGAACATGTGACGCATGCCAACGTTGAATATACGGACGTTCGAGCCGAGGGGAGCGTTGGTGCCTGTGTTCACCCCGATGCTGCTGTCGTTCTTCAGATACGCTGCCGACGTGTACAGGCTGGTACGCGCGGACAGAGCATGAGTGTAACCGAGAGCGAATTGGTTGGATTTTGCCGCGGTCAAGTCCTTGACGTCGTTGTGAATGTAGGACGCCAGCACGTTGTCTGCCGAAGTAAGCGGAACGGTTACGCCAATCAGAATGTCATTGTCCTTCACACTGGTGGTGGTCAGGTTGAACTTGGTATTGGCATAGGCGAGGTGGGCTTTAACCACGCGGAAATCATAGGTTGCGCCGACGAATGCGGTACTGACGTCAGCAGTAGCCGGAGCAGTAGTCGTGCTGGGGACGCCGAGTGCCGTTGTCAGCGCACCAACCACCGGAGCCGTATTCGACTTCTGATAAACCAATTGCACATTGACCGGGCCGTTTACATACGTACCGCCGGCACCGACGGTGCGACCGGCCGAGTTGTTGCCTGCTACCTCGCCGAAACCGTAACTTGCGGAGCCCGTGAAGCCGCCGATGGTCGCAGTGGAATAGCTGACGGTGTTGTTGCTGCGAGAGAGCGGATCGGTAGCATACTGTCCGGCACCGAAGACTTTTTGCGCGTTGCCGGCGAGATTGATGCGGAACGGATCAATCGCGTCGAGTGCGTAGTAGAGAGCGGTCTGTTGGCGACCGAGTTTAACAGTGCCGAAACCGCCGTTCAGGCCAACCCATGCCTGACGGCCGAACAGACGGCTGCCTTGACCCAGCGTGCCATCGTCAACGTTGAAACCATTTTCCAGCGTGAAGATTGCCGACAGGCCGCCACCGAGGTCTTCGGTGCCTTTGAATCCTAGGCGGCTGCCGTTTTGCTGGCCGCTTTCCAAACTGAGGGTCTTGCCGGCAGGATTGCCGTCATTCTTGTATTGAACGCCGGCGTCGACAATGCCGTATACGGTGACATTGCTTTGTTGAGCAGACGCCACGCCTGCGGACGCACCGAGTACTGCCAGTGCAAGAAGGGTCTTTTTCATTTATCGATCCTATAGAAAAGTTATCGTTGTTATCCGTTTGCTACGGATGACACACTCTAAATGTCTTCCGACAAACGCAGCCCGGATTTGCAGGCTGAAGAAAGATGACTTTGGAGTAAATGATGTGACCCGGAGAATTGTTGTGCCCGGGTCACAGACCGACAAAAAAAACGCTAGATCGGCTTGACCGCGCTCTTCAATAATGCTTTGCGTTGCCCGCTGGAAACAGGGATTAACTTTTGAGCGAGATAAAGACGTTGCCGGTAATTTCCTTCCGGCCCGTTCGGTCCGCAATCGATATTGGCGAAATGCCGCGTGATGCGGGTGAGCGCCAGGCGCTCCTCTGCGGTCCGTATAAGGATCAGGCGCCGCTTGATGCGCGCGTGCAACGGTCGAATATCGATCAACAGGCAATGTCCCTGATCGGCCGCGTTCAGGTCAAGCAGCAACACTTCGGGCAGGGACAAGCCAAACAGCGCCGCCAAGTCGATACGGGCCGCAAAGAAGGGATAGGTACCGACCAGGTCGTGTGTCAACTGCCGCTGCGCTGCCTGTGCCCACGGAGCCGGCGTTGCGCGTGTTGCTATTTTGCGCAGAAATACGAGCGCGTCGCCATTTCCCTGCGCCGCCGCTTTTTGCAACCAATACGCGGCCAGCACATCGTTCGACTCTTTGCTGTGCCGCCCGCGCCAGATGGCCGTGCCCAGTTCCAGCTGGGCCGTGGCGTGCCCGGCCTCAGCCGCGCGTTCCAGATAACGCTGCGCCTGCGACGCGCTGAACTGCGACAAGCCTGTGTTGGGCCTCACGCATATCTTGTACAGCACGTACCACGCCTTGGCCACTCCCCCTTCGCCAGCCCGGGTCAGCCAGCGGATCGACTTTTTGTAATTGCTCTTTCGGGTCGGCCCGATGAGGCGTTCGCCGCTTTCATCCATGTTGGCGCACCATATGCCCAACGAGAATTGGGCATCCTTGTCGCCTGCTTGCGCCGCCAATTCCCCGAACCGTTCGACGTCACTGGCATCGAACGCGCCCGAATCGTGCATTATTTTCGCGCAATGCGACAGGAATGCTGCGTCGGCTTGCGATAGCTCTGCCGACGGACCGGACTTGGAGAATTGATCGGCAATTGCATACGCCACCGGCGTCGCCCAGCGCAAGAATGCGGAGCGGTCCTGCATGGACCATGCCCGGTCAGCGAGCGCGCGCTGCGCCTGCAATACACCGTTGGCAGCCGCACGCGTGGCCCACTCAAGCGCGCCTTTCTCTACGACTTTGCCTGCAGTCGCCGTATCGGCTGCATCCGCAGGCCCGGTCGCCGGCCTCGAAACGAGTTGCCCGGTTCTTTTGAGTTCTTGCGCCAATAACCATTGCGCCTCAACGATACCCGAGTCGGCGGCCTTTTCCAGGGCTGCCAATGCCTTGGGGGGCAGGGCATTATTGACCTCGCTGATGCCGCCCGCTGTCGACGACAGCAGGAGCTTGGCCCAAACCAGTCCTGCCTGGACGATGCCCGCGTCGAATGCACGCTCGTACCAGACACATAATTGCATAGGGTCTTGTGCCTGAACCGCGATGTCAAACGGCACGTGCGTGCCGATCAATGTCCACGCCTGCTCCTCATTTCGAATCGCCGCACGATGGAGCCAGTACAACGCAGTCGGGATGTTCTGCTTCAATCCCGCGCCGCCGAACAGGTAGTGCTTTCCGAGGATCAGCTGGGCCGATGCCTTCCCGGCGCGCGCAGCACGAGAAAATGTAATCTCTTCCTTGGTAGCCATATATTGCTATTGTGATGCCCGAGAGTCCCGCATCGGATTCGGATGGACACAGGCCGTTACCGCATGGTCGAACAGACCCGCTGGGGTGACCCGGTTCAAGTAGAACGACCAAACGGTGTCGGGGTCATTAAAATCCATGATTGAACAAGGTAAGCAGCCGGGGCCGGATGGTCGCCGCAGGAACGGCAGGCTGTGAAGCTGTGTTGAGACCGCAGAACACTGCCGTACCTATCGCCGGTGCGTTGCTGGAATCAGTCTCTGTAGAGTGGGTTGGGCGAAACATAGGCCGTTACCTTATGGTCAAGCAGACCCGGCGGCGTGACCTTGTTCAAGTCGAACGCCCAGACAGTCTCCGCGCCATCAAAATCCCAGGTGAATGTCTGTCCGCCGACGTCGAATCTGACAATTTGGCCGCCTTCCACGTTGACGTACTTGGTGTCGGGCGTAATCGCGATCGTGCGATTGGCTGCCGTTGCCGGCGCGGTT
>DASYKE010000028.1:0-39674 GCA_035995725.1 Burkholderiaceae bacterium
CGGGATTGGACCTGTGATAGTGCGGCTCGTAGCGGGTGCCCTTGCCGGCCGCGACCACTTTGAAGCCCGCGGTGCGGGCCCAATCGACGTGCTCGCAGATCAGCGCGGGCTGGTCGCCCCAGGCCAGCGAGTACACGACGCCGGCCTCCTTCGCCTTGCGCCCCAGCAGCGGCCCGGCCAGCGCATCGGCCTCGACGTTGACCATGATGATGTGCTTGCTGTGCTCGCAACAGGCCAGCACATGCGCGATACCGGCGCCCGGGTGACCGGTGGCGTCGATGACGATGTCGATGAACGGCGATGCAATCAGCGCCATGCTGTCTTCGATGATCGCGGTGGCGCCGGTATTGGCTGCGTGTTCGAGCGATTGTGCGGCGAAACGCTGTTCGCTCCAGCCCACATGCTTGAGTGCCTGGCGTGCGCGCACCGGCTGCAGATCGGCGATGCCGACCAGGTGAACGCCCGGCGTGCGCGGCACTTGCGACAGGTACATGGAGCCGAATTTGCCGGCGCCGATCAATCCCACGCGTACCGGTTTGGCCTGCGCGGCCCGCGCTTGCAGTTTGGCGAAAAGATTCATTTGGTTTCCTTATCGGGTTTAGGCAGCTTCTTGCTGCATTCCATGCTGCTCGATGACGGGGGTGCCGTCTTTCCATGGCAGATCGACCGGATATGTATGCAGCAGGCAGTCGTCGGGCAGGCATCGGATAGGTGTGAAATCGCGATGGGCAATATAGCCCGGACGCTTGAAACGCCGAATATGATTCGACACCGCGCACAGGCTGAGATAGACGCTGACCCGGTTCCACGGGCTCAGGTTGGACGTCGACGCATGCACCAGGCAGCTATGAAACAGGATCATCGATCCGGCCGGTCCCTTGGGCGCAACCAGGCCGCCCTGTTCGACCAGCGTACGAATATTATCGTTACTGATGGTCCATAGCGGATAGCTGGTGGTCGACGTATCGTGACCGGCCGCCAGCGCACCGAGCTTGTGGCTGCCGGGAATGAACTGCAACGGGCCGTTGAATTCGTTGACTTCATCCAGAAAAATCGCGACGTTCATCGCGCGCGGCGTCGGCATCATGTCGTCGTTGAGCCAGGTGCCATAGTCCTGATGCCATTGCCACACGTCGCCGTCGAAGGCCATCTTGCCGTTGATCTTGAACTGGTGCATGTAAAGCTCGTCGTCCAGCAGCTGCATCGCCGGCTCGACCATGCGCGGATGCCGCGCCAGCCGCGCAAACGGTTCGCTGTACATGTGCGCGGCGAAATTCGTGCGCACGCTGTCTTTGCCCTTTTCGCGAATGTTCTCGGGGCGATCCTGGGCATACAGCCGCGGCACTTCTTCGCGCAGCACGGCGATTTCGTCAGGTGTAAAAAGACTTGGGAAAAACAGATAACCGTCCTTGTCGAATTGGGCGATTTGATTTTGGGAAAGTTTCATGCCTGTCTCCTTGTTGTTGTCGGATCAGTTGAAAACGCTGCGGCAATGCAAAGTCAAATAGCCAATTGACTCAAATGACGCGTCAGCAGGCCAGCGAGTATCAAATGCAATTGGCCGAAATTGATAAGACGTTCGGCTCTGCGTGACGCATTCCCGATCGTCAGATGCCAGTACAAGATCGCGAAGAGCATGACGCTGGCCTGTTCCGTGAAGCCTCGGGCAAGTGTCAGCGGTGTAACGGAAGGGACTGCCGAACCTGGGTCAAGCTGCGTTCCATACAGAATAAATTTACATCAGTGCTCTGGCAAGCAAAACTTGATATTTGGTTTTGGAGCAGGGCGCGGATTTCTATTTTTTCCGTTCACCATTATTTATCGAGTGGCCGGACCGGATGGTTTCTGATCGGCAACATATTATGTGTGAATGAATTTTTCATATTGGTCTGCCACGGTTCATGACACGTTTCCTGACAATAATGGTCGGCATGACGGCTCCAACCAATCTGACGACTTCACTCATTGATGAACTTGAGTGCGTCATCACATCGCATGATGGCAAACCGTCGCATGTGAAGCACAATCGAGACAGCCGACGGACCCGAGCGATTGCGCGTGCTGCAATCGACCCAGCGGATCGATCTGCTGCTCACCAATGTCGGCCTGCCCGGCGGCATGAACGGGCGGCAGATGGCGGACGCCGCAAGCCTGCTGCGACCCGATCTGAAAGTGCTGTTCATCACCGGATACGTCGAGAACGCGGCGGTTGACAACGGACTGCTGGCACCGGGGATGCAGGTCATGACCAAGCCCTTCGCGATGGACGCGCTCGCCAACAAAGTCCGCAGCATGATCGAGCCGATGCCCGCAGGAAGTGTGACCGCAGGGAATGCAACGCCACCGCCGCCTGCCAAGCCGGTCGGTTGAACCGCAATTCCGTTTGGATCATCATCATCGCAGGCTCTGGCTTACCCACATTAACGGTGGACAGTACTGTGGATAACCAGCAATAACCTTAGCCAAGCTCATGATTTATAAGGTTTTTATGATGTTGATCCAAATCAAGACAGTAAATCGGCGCATCAATGACCGAACGCTGCGCTGCTTGTCATGATCGACAACGTTTTGTTTCCAGTTCACTTTCTGGAAATGAAATTATTGCCTTTAATATAGAACCGCAACGGCTTATGTGCCCAATCTCCCGCATAACTTACCCCGATCCGTGGCCGCCTTACAATGGATAGGCGCTGATCCGGCATTGGTGCGGCAATATAAAAATCGTCGCTGCACAGGTCATGCCCATCAAGGCGGCGGTCGATGCCCATCGCCTTGCATAGCAGACCGGGGCCGCCGGTTTTGCCTGCCAGATTCTGCACTGGTTCCAGCGCGCGAATAAGCACTGCCGAACCATGGCCTTCCGGTTCGGTCACTACGTTCATGCAGTGATGCATGCCGTAAATAAGATAAACATACGCAAAGCCGGGCGGACCATACATGATGCGCGTACGGTTGGTGATCCCTTTCGACGAATGTGCGGCCAAGTCGTGCGGTCCCAGATAAGCTTCGACCTCGACGATTCTTCCGATCCGATCCAGGCCGTCGACCCGGTGCACCAGCAATGCGCCGAGCAGGTCTTCCGCCACCACGATCGTGTCGCGCGCATAGAAGTCGCGCGGCAGTTTTTGCATGCCGCGCAGGTACCCGCCTGCGCCCTTCATTCCGTTATTCGGGGCGATAACTCCCCCTGTGCCTGACGTAACTTGACCGACATAACTTCCCTTCGTTAGCTTGGGTGTCGACTGGCGCGATGGCGGCTAGCCCAGGCAGTGACGTTACAGCGGCAATCGATACGCCCTTACTTGCCGGAAAACGCCAATGGGATGCGCCGTCGGTCGTTCGCTCCTAGCCGAAGCCGAGCGTCCCCAATTCTTCCTGAAGGATCTTCAAAAACTCTGTAGCAGCCACCGGCAATTTCCGGCCACGGCGAATAACGATGGATGCGACTGTCCCAGTCAAGGCCTCATGCTTCAGTGGCACAGCCGTCAGTTTCTTGCTGCTGATTTCGCTCATCACAGACAGCATGGGAAGCACCGTCATGCCCATGTTGTTGGCCACAAAGACCTTCAATACCTCGTAGGAGTTACTTTCCAGGATAGGACGCAGCTTGATTCCTTCTTGTACCTCGATACGCTGCAATATCTGCCGAATCCTGTGGCTGGGCTTGAGCAAAGCCAGCGGCTCCTCTTGCAAGGCTGCGATGGGCACCTCCTTCTTGCTGCCGGCCAAGCGGTGCCCAAGCGAAACGACCGCCACAAGCGGTGCGGCAATGGAGCTTACAACATCAACTGTCTGATGATCTGGTGGACTGAACATCAAGCCAAGATCCACTTCTTCATCAACGACGGTACGCAATATTTCGTCATTCGGCGCCACAGTCAACGCGTAGGTCATCCCCGGATAAAGGGCGGTGAACCTTTGCAGAAGATTGGCCACGCCGGAAGCGAAGCCGTTACCCAGTGCGATGCGAACATGCCCATGTCGCAAACCGTTCAATTCGGCAATATCAGCGCGAAGCTCATGTTCTTGCGTCATCAACCGGCGAATGTGTTCTGCCAGGAGGGCTCCGGCACCGGTCAATACCACGCCGCGCGCGCGTCGCTCAAGCAGGACCTGACCCAGCTCATCTTCGAGCAGAGAAATTTGACGGCTCATCGCCGATGCCGAAATATGTACCCGATCTGCCGCTTTCCGTATCGAACGCTCTTGGGCAATCGCATAGAAATACCGGTAACTTGCATTCAACAATGAGTGGCCTCGCGCTCACACAATAAGCATCTTGATCCTAAGACGTGTAGCAATACTTGAATTCAGTCAAACGGCTGGCGATTTTCTTGACTGCCTGTGACACATCAACCTTCGCGGTGTTTCTGACCAAACTTGCGAGACAGTCACCGATTTCGAGCATGTCAGCTGAATTTGCGCCCTTGCGCGTCACGGCTTGGGTTCCGAGCCGCAGACCGCCTGCATTGGGATCACCAGGGACGCTGCAGGTGCCAATGTACAACCCATTGGCCTCTGCGAGCTTCGAAAGCTCAAGCGCCTGATCGCGGTTGCGGCAGCGGATGACAAGCTGATGCGTCTCTGGCACGTCTTGGGCACTTGCCAGACCAGCGACATCGACTCCCAGACCGTACAAGGCCTGACCCAGCACTCGGGCGTTTTCAAGCATCTTCCTCGCATAGTCGGGCATGAATTCGCGAGCTTCTGCCAGCGCCACGGAAAGCGATGCAAGCCGTGCGGCATCGTAGTTTGAGGTCCAGGCGCCGACGATCTGGGCTCGAACCGCTTCTTCGTGCGCTGCGTGCCGACCCACTAAAATACCGCCGGGCGGGCCGCCAAAAGACTTGTAGGTCGATGCAGTCATGATATCCACGCCCAGTTCCATCGGATTCTGGAACATGCCCCCGGCGATAAGCCCAAGTACATGAGATGCATCGTAGACAATCACTGCGCCGACATCGTGCGCCGCGCGAATGGTTCTGCCCAACTGATAGGGGGCAAGCATCACGCTGCCGCCTACCATGACGATATTCGGCCGATGCTGGGCTATGGCTGAAGCCGCCTTCTCGTCATCCAGGTTGCCATTGCTGAACGGTAGCGTGAGGGTTCTTCGGCCGAGCATTCCGATCGTGCCTTCCGATTGGTGGCTGACATGACCGCCATCCCGCAGCCCGATGGTGGCAATGAGGCCGCCAGGAGCGCAAAGGGCCGTGTACACCACCGCGTTCGCCAATGTGCAGCTTTGCAGCCGCGCCTCTGCCCACTTTCCCCCAAAAAGACCCAGCAACTGTGTTTCCACAAGCTCCTCGACGGCTGAAATCTCGTCGGTGCCGGGCTGCTGCTTGGCGAACGGACGCCCCATGGCCGGCATGGCGCCGAATCCGCACAAGAGCGCCTTTTCAGCCACAGGCGACAGGTAGTTCGCCCCGGCATAGAGCTGAATTCCCTGGCTGTGCCGGTTTGCATGCGCGCGAAGCAGTCTGTGCACGGGAAGGTCGGTCGGCGAAGAGGGTGAAATGGTTTGAATTTTAGTCATTTGGTGTGGCGTCAGAATGAGAGGAGCACTTCGGATGAAAGCCGTTCAGCGCTACGGGCTGGATGCCAGTGGCGCTCATCCCTACGCACCATGATTTCTTTCGTGGTCAGTGTTGCAAGGATTCGAACCCACTGCGAGCGCAGCGCGTTGCGAAGTCGAAGCGTGCATCCATCATACATGTTACCAGCCGATTTGCCGGACGGGCAAGCGTCAGAAAAATTCGATGGCTCGCGTCGAAATTACGAGATGGAGATTTAGGGGCAGACGCTTTATCGTTCGCCTACACAGACCAACCGAAACATAGTAAATAAATGCCAACCAACGAGCCTGATCGCATCATAGAGCTAACCAAAAGACTGATCGCAGTAGACTCTCGCAGTCCGATTTCAAGCTGCGCAGTTTTCGATCTGGTGGCAACAGAGCTGCCCGACTGGCAGCTGGAGTACATCGACTACGTCGATGCAAACGGCATTCAAAAGCGAAATCTGGTCGCGCGAAGCAGCACGAGCAGCTCCAAAGTCGCCTTCGCCGGACACTTGGATACGGTGCCGGACACGGGTTGGACGCGCGAACCTTTCAATGCCAGCATCGAAGGTGGCCGCCTCTATGGCTTGGGAGCCTCAGACATGAAGGGACCCATCGCTTCGTTCATCGTCGCAGCCAACAGCCTGCCGGCGGATAGCCGCCCCATGCTGGTGCTGACCTCTGACGAAGAGTCGGGCAAGCAAGGCGTCAGGGAGGTCGTTGCCAGGAGCCGGTTCCTGCGCGAAGCCACGCCTAAATGCTTTGTTGTAGCGGAACCCACTGGGCTCGGTGTGCTCAGAGGCCACCGTGTTGATGTTGCGTTTACGGTCAACTCCAAGGGCATTCAAGCCCACTCGTCCACCGGCAAAGGACTGAACGCCAACATCGCCTTGATCCCGTTCCTGTCGGACATGCGCGATTTGCACCTGCAGCTGAGGGAGGACCGTTCCTTGCACGACGTTCAGTATGACCCTCCGTACGCAGACCTCAATTTTGTGATTGATAATTACGGCGCATTTCCAAACACGACGGTTGGGGTTGCAACGTGCCGTATCAAGTTCCGGTATTCAAAGTCGTTCAACCCGAACTACGTGATCGAGCGGGTGCGCGCTTCCGCAGCGAAGCACAAACTGGAAATCGACGTCCGTCCTGAAGCCCCTCCGCCAGAACTGCCGCCTGACCATGAGTTGGTCAGGCAGGCAGAGTCGATTCTCGGAGTCAAGGCTGCTGTGGCTGGACTTGGAACAGAAGCGTCCGAATATTCAAAGCTGGCCCCATGCCTGGTTTTCGGTCCAGGTGATATCGATCATGCACACAAACCGACCGAGTACATCGACTTGCGGCAACTGACCGAGTCCGCAGGGCTATACCGGCAGCTGGCGCGGAATTTGCTCCCATGATTGCCTGGCCTATTGCAGTAACTGGCTGCGCACCAAAAAGTTACAGCCGGCCGACTGCGCATCCTTGTCACAGATCACACACTGAAATCCCCAGGAGTATGTCATGCTGAAACGTCGAACACTTGTGCTGAGAACATTAGCCCTCCTTGGCGGCGCCGCGCTGACCGGAACCCGCTCAGGCCTTGTCTGGGCAGACAATGATTTCCCGAAGGCGCCTATCAAGATCGTTGCGGGCTCTCCGCCTGGAGGTTCAACAGACGCGGTCGCCCGGCTTCTTTCGGCCGGCTTGACCAGCATCATGAATCAACCAATGGTTGTGCTGAACCAGGCGGGTGCGGGAGGCAATCTGGCCACCGAGTCGGTCGCACACTCCCCGGGAGATGGATATACGGTTCTTGTTGGCGGTAACTTCAGCCACGGCATCGGTCCTGCCCTCTACAAAGATTCGAAATACGACCCTATCAGGGATTTCACGCCGATCATCAGAATCGCGGATCTCCCGACGATCATCGCAGTGAACCCCAAGACGGGCATTACATCCCTGGCCGAGCTGATCCGCCGCGCAAAGGCGGAACCGGGCAAACTCAACTACGGAAGTTCGGGCAGCGGCAGCCCCTCCCATCTGTCTGCGGAATCCTTTAAACGCCTGGCTGGCGTGGACATCACGCACGTTCCCTATCGTGGCGGTGCGCCGTCCGCCATGGCTGCATTGGCTGGCGAGGTGGATATGCTCGTAGGCACTCCGCCGGTCATCATGCCGTTCCTGCCAGAAAAGCGCCTGGTGGCACTGTGTGTCACCTATCCGGAACGCTACGCTGTCCTTCCAGACATCTTAAGCTCCACAGAAGCCGGGCTTCCAAAGCTATCGATACAGCATTGGTTCGGATTGTGGGCGCCAGCAGGATTGCCCGGGCCCATCCGCGAGAAGTTGTTCACTGCGGTTGCGCAGATACTGAAGAACCCGGAAAACCAGGCAAAGCTTGCGCGCCAAGGCCTGATGGCATCACCTTCTTCGAGCTCCGCTGAATTTGAGGCTTTTGTGAAGCGCGAGGTGCCAATCTGGAAACAACGCGTCATCGACTCAGGCGCAACGCCAATCTAGCTTCGTAGTCGGATCGCGACCGGCTCGCAGCTTCTTGACCGAGGCGAAGGAGGCGCGCCGCTGCCCTTGGAAATGCCCACCGCATCGGTAGCACTGCGTATGCTCCAGTGCGTTGAGCTACTCGCAGGTCAGGTATGCAGCGTCTTGTTGACATCAAGGCGCTGCGAAATCGGGTTGTTGGCTCGCCCTCTGCACTTGTTAGCCTGGCACCCTAAGTGCTCGCAAGCTCAGCGAGGCTGGCAACGATGGCTACGGGCAAAGGCTTCGAGCTTTCGACCGTCCCCTAGGTTCTACGGGACTTTTCGAGGGATTTAAAAGGGGGCTTGTGCTGGGCCGCCAGGATTCATGCGGACGACAGGCCGTCATTGCGACGACACCTTCGCCACAACCCTACCCAAGCAGAGCTACCAGTGAAGTTGTCCCGGCAGATCGCTACGTCCCGGGATTCGATTGCCGGAAAACGCCGATGGGGTCGTCAGTCATCGCGAGCAAGCGCTGGCGACCGGCGTGAATATGGTCTTCCGCCTGTGCTTTGGCTTTGGCCTTCGCGCCTTTTGAAATCGCGTCATAAATCCGGCGGTGCTCGGCATTCGACCTGCGCATATTGCCCGGCGTATTAAAGTTCAGGCGCCGGAACAGGTGCAATTCCTTCACATAATCATCGTAGACCCGATGCGCGCGCTGGCTGTTGGATAACGTCAGAATCAGCGCATGGAATTCAAGATTGAGATTGTAATAAAGGTCGCTGTTCTCGGCCTGGCATGCCAAATCCATTTGATCCAGCAGGAATTCAAATTGCCTGCGATGGTCGTCGGTAATATGCTCGGCAGCGCGCTCTGCGGCAAAGCCGAAGACGAGCGCACGCAAATCGTAAATCTCAAGCATTTCCCGGATCGAAACCTGGCGTACGAACACGCCGCGATTCATTACCGCAGTCACCAGGCCGATACCCGCAAGAATGCGGATCGCTTCACGGATCGGACCCCGGCTGGTACCCATGCGCAATGCCAGCGCTGCTTCATTGAGCCGATCGCCGGCCTTGAATTCGCCGGCATAGATCAGCTGCTTGAGCTGGTCGGCAATGATACGCGGCAAGCCCTGGTCTGGATTTGAATTGGTACGCTGCGTCATACTGATTCTTGATCCCTTAACTGATGAAAGGACGCACCGGCATTGGTGTCGAGTCTGCGCCGCGGCACAAGTCGTCAAGAGTCAGGACCGCCGCGCATTTTAACACTTGGCCTTTTAAACAACTCCCTACGGCTGTCAATGTGGCGCCGATATGTAAGCAATTAGCTTGGTTGTGTAGACTTTATAAATAAAAGTGTTGACACTTTCGAATTATAACGTCAATAATTAATATAACGTTAATATTTAATTCTCGGTCTGCATGCGGGGCCGGGGCAAGGAGTTTCAGGTGAGTAGCGCCGAATAACAAGCCACGTTAGATGGCAGGCGAGCATTCGATAAAGACTTGAGGCAGGATCAGGTTACTACTGGCTGCCAGCAATTCAATATTGTTGTACCAATCAGGAGGAGACAAACCATGTCAAGAAAATCAGCCATTGCTATGCTTTGGATCGCCGGGGCACTTTGCCCGGGGCTAGCCGATGCGCAAGCACCGGCGCCTTATGAGGCGACGCCGCAACTCGTGGCGGCGGCAGCCAAGGAGGGCAAGGTCGTGTTCTACACGGCGACCGATGTTTTGGTTGCTGAAAAGCTTGCTACCGCTTTTGAGACCAAATATCCCGGTATGAAAGTGCAGGTCGAGCGCGCCGGGGCCGAGCGCATATTTCAGCGCATCAATCAGGAATACGGCAGCAAAATTCATACGGCCGACGTGATCGAAACCTCCGACGCGGTGCACTTCATCCATTTCAAGCGCAATGGATGGCTGCAGCCGGCTGTTCCCGGCGACGTTGCCAAGTTTTGGCCGAAGGAACAAAAGGACCCCGATGGCCAGTATGCTGCCTATCGGGCTCATCTTTCGATCATTGCCTACAATACCAAGCTGGTCAAGAAGGAAGATGCTCCGAAGAGCCATGCGGACCTGCTGGACCCGAAGTGGAAAGGCAAGCTGGTCAAGGCCCATCCAGGCTACAGCGGCACGATCATGACCGGGACCCATGCTCTCAGCCAGGCTCTCGGCTGGGGCTTTTTCGAGAAGCTCGGCAAACAGCGCGTGATGCAGGTCCAATCCTCGACCGAACCGCCAAAGAAGCTGGCCCAGGGCGAGCGCCCGGTGATGGCGGACGGCAATGAATATAACGTCTTTCTGCTGAAGGAATCGGGCGTGCCGATCGAGCCCGTTTACGCACCCGAGGGGACGCCTCTTGTGGTGGGCAACGCGGCTTTGCTGAAGAACGCCCCGCACCCGAATGCGGCGCGGCTGTTCTATCACTTCATGTTTACCAGGGAGGCCCAGCAGGCCAACAGTGATGTCGGAGGGCTGCGTTCGTTCCATCGCGAGGTCAAGGAAAAACCGGGCCGCACGCCGCTGGCGCAGATCAAGCTGCTGAACTCGGACCCGGCAGTCCTCGATGGCCAGATCGAAACGATCAAGAAAAAATACGAAGAATATTTCGGAACCTAGGTCAATGACTGTCGCGATCGCCGCCCCAGTCCAAAAGCCGCTGTTTCGTATCGACCTGTTCCGGCCGGCATTCATCCTGCTGGTGGTGGTTCTGGCCGTGCTGGTGGTATTGCCGCTATCCTGGCTGCTCTACTACAGTCTGATCGACAAGAACGGCGCTTTTACGCTGACCAATTTTACGGCGCTGATAACCGACGTGACCATGCGCCGGCCATTCGTGCTCGCCGTCGGAATGGCGCTCGGCGTTGGCGCGCTGTCTTGCGCGATCGCCACGCCATTGGCATGGCTGGTGTCGCGCACCGACCTGCCGGGACGCCGTATCGTGAGAGCGCTGGTGACGGCTTCATTCGTCACGCCGCCATTTCTCGGCGCGATCGCCTGGGAAATTCTTGCGGCCCCGAACAGCGGCTTGATCAACGTGCTGCACCGCTACCTGACCGGATCGCAGCCGTACGAGCATCTGGTCGATATCTATACCTTCCACGGTCTGGTCTTCGCGATCGCCTGCTATACCTTTCCGTATGTCTTCACGCTGGTGGCGAACGGACTGGATCGCGTTCCATCCGACCTCGAAGACGCGTCCGCGATCCTCGGCGGGCGAACCGCGACGACGCTGCGGCGGGTGACGATTCCGCTGGTGCTGCCGGCCATGCTGGCCGGATCGCTGATCGCCATTCTGCAGGCGCTCACCATGTTCGGGTCCCCCGCCATTCTTGCGTTGCCTGCGGGCTTTCACGTGATTACCACGAAAATCTGGAGCCTGTTCCAGTATCCGCCCAAACCCGGCCTGGCGGCGGCCGCCGCCCTTCCGCTGCTGGTCGTCACGGTTTTGCTATTGCAGGGCAAGAGCTGGATCCTTGGACGCAAGGGCTATACCGTGCTTGGCGGTAAAAGCGGCGAACCCAGGATTGCGCGGCTCGGCCGCTGGAAAGCATCGGCGATTGCATTCGTGGCAATCGTCCTGTCGCTGACCGTTATTTTGCCCTATGCGGCGCTGCTGAAAACCGCGCTGACGCGCAATGTTTCAGAACCGCTCACCTGGGCCACGCTGACTCTTCACAATTTCAACTTCGTGTTTTTCGAATTTTCCGCCACCCGCCTGGCAATGTGGAACACGTTCCTGCTGGGCTTTCTGACGGCGACCATCGGAACCGCGATCGCACTCGTGGCGGCCTACATGGTTTCGCGCAGTACGGTGCGCGGCTCGCCGTTGCTGGGCGTACTCGCGACGGCACCGGTCGCAATCCCGGGGATCGTGTTGGGCGTCGGCGTGTTCCTGACCTATTCGCACCCGCAGTTGATGCTGTACGGAACTCTGTGGATTTTGCTGATCGCATTTCTGACCATCGAAATGCCGGCCGGGTATCAGCAGATGTCGTCGGCCTTTCACAGCATCCATCCAGAACTCGAGGAAGCCAGCCGCATCCTCGGCGCCACTCGCCTCAACACGTTGCGGCTGATCACGGCGCCGCTGCTGCGTACCAGCGTGATAGCGACCTGGTGCTTCGTCTTCATCGGCACGATCCGCGAATTATCGGCCACGATCCTGCTGACGACGGCCAACACCAAACTGGTATCGGTGATCATTTACGACTTGAACGAGAGCGGCGATCTCGGGGCTATCTCGGTGCTCGGCCTGATGCTGCTTGCGGTGTCGTTCACAGTCGTCTTTCTGGCCAACCGTCTCCCCGTTCTCGGCGGGCAGCGCGTGCACGCCTGATGAACCGAACGATCCGGCACGGGTGCCACGACTACTTTGCTCGTCAAGAACGGGTAATAGTGTGGATGAACGCCGTAAAAAAGAAAATTCGGAGGAGAAAATAAATGGGTTTTGTGGAGCTGACCGGTTTGACCAAGCGTTACGGATCCCTGGCGGTCGTCAAAGACATATCGCTTTCCATCGATAAAGGACAGCTCGTTTGCCTGCTGGGTCCGTCCGGATGCGGGAAAACCACTACGCTGCGCTTGATCGCCGGTTTCCTGGAACCGGATGCCGGCGAGATCCGGGTCGGCGGACGCCGCATTTCCGCCCCCGGCGACAGCGAGGCGCCGGAACGGCGCAACATGTCGATGATCTTCCAGAGCTACGCGCTGTGGCCGCACATGACGGTCTTCGAAAACATCGCCTACGGCCTCCGGCTTCGCGGTCTGGCGAAGAGCGAGATCCAGCACCGCGCCGATACCATCCTGGCAGCTACCAAACTGACCGCGCTCGCGCAACGCTACCCGGGCGAATTGTCGGGCGGCCAGCAGCAGCGGGTCTCGCTTGCGCGCGCGCTCGTCATCGAACCCGAGACCTTGCTGCTGGACGAACCGCTCTCCAATCTGGATGCCAACCTGAGGGAGGAAATGCGCTTCGAGATCCGCCGCCTGCATGACAAGTACCGGTACACCACGGTCTACGTCACGCACGATCAGGCGGAAGCCATGACCACGGCCAACCTGATCGTGGTGATGAACCAGGGCGTGATCGAACAGACCGGGTCGCCCGAAGACATTTATCAAAGACCCCGAACCGAATTCGTTGCCAGATTTATCGGCGGCACCAACATCTTCAAGGGGCGGTGGGACGGCAGCAATACGGCCGATTGCGGTCACGGACTCATTCTACGCTGCGGATCGGGCGATTTCGCGCCACAAGGCGAAACCGCAGTGTCGGTCCGGCATCACGATATCCGTCTGGCATCGACCAGGCCGGATGCCACGCAGACCAACTGGATCAGTGGAACTGTCGCGCGCCAGGTCTATCTCGGTCCGCATCGGGATTATCTCGTTACGCTGGCCGGTGGCGAAACGGTGCGCACGATAACGCCGGTCGACGTTGCGATCAAAGAAGGCCAGACCGTCTGGCTTCATTTCCCCCCCGAACATTGCCGGGCGCTCGCGCATTAGCGCTCCATCGCCATGCAACGCATCTGAAATCATTAATTAAACCTGTCGGCAATGCAAAGTTTGAGCAATAACCAACCAAAGGAGATCAACCATGTTATTCAGCAAGTCAGCTAACGCCGAGCAGAGCGCGGGCTCCGGCACGTCGCGGATTACCGGGAGGGCAGAATGAATAAGGATTCGGCGGAACAGACTGCAAACCTGACCAGATATGTCGCAGAATTCATTTGCGACACCAGGCTCGAAGACCTTCCGGCGGACGTCGTGACACTAGGCAAGAAGTCGATTCTGGATGGTTTGGGACTGGCGCTTTCCGGCGGCGCAACGCATTGCGGAGGATTGGTCCGGCAGCATTTCTCGGATCTCAATCTCGGTGCGGGCCCGGCGACGGTGATCGGAACCAATCTCAAAATCGCGCCGCGGTTTGCCGCCTTCGCCAACGGCGTCGGCATTCACGCCGACGACTATGACGACACGCAGCTTGCGGTGGCAGCCGACAGAGTCTACGGTCTGCTGACCCATCCGACCGCGCCGGCGCTGCCGGCGGCCCTTGCCATGGGCGAATTGACGCGTGCAACCGGCGCTGCCACGATGCTGGCATATCATGTCGGCGTCGAAGTCGAGTGCAAGATCGCCGAGGCGATCAATCCGCGCCACTACCAGACCGGGTTTCACGCCACTGCGACCTGCGGCACGTTCGCGGCAGCGGCCGCAAGCGCCAAGCTGATCGGCCTGGACGTGGAAGCAACGGCGCGTGCGCTGTCAATCGCCGGAAGCCAGTCGGCCGGCCTGCGCGAAAATTTCGGCACCATGACCAAACCGTTTCACGCTGGAAGGGCTTCCGAAAGCGGTGTCGCAGCCGCGCAATTCGCTTCTTATGGCTGGACTGCGACCGATCGCATACTCGAAGCCCCGCGCGGATTTTTCAGCGCGGCGGGCGGCGGCTACGATGCGCAGGCGATCGCCGGCAAGCTCGGCGCCCCGTGGACGATTGCAAATCCGGGAGTTTCGATCAAACCCCATCCGTCCGGCTCGCTCACCCATCCCGGCATGACGGAAATGCTGCGCCTGATCCGCGCCAACAATATTCGTGCAAAAGACGTGGTTCGGGTTCGGGTTGGCACCAATCACAACATGCCGAACGCGCTGATTCACCACCGCCCGGTCAACGAACTCCAGGCCAAGTTTTCGATGGAGTTTTGCATGGCGATCCTGCTGCTCGAAGGCCGCGCGGGTTTGGGCGAGTTCACCGACGAGGTCGTGATGCGGCCCGACGTCAAGGCGATGATCGAAAAAATCGATTTCGTGGTCGACCAGGATGCGGAAGCTGCCGGTTATCACAAGATGACGACGATTATCGATATCAAACTCTCTGACGGCCGCACCATCTCGGGCAGGGCCGACTTCGGCAAGGGCAGCCCAGCCGATCCGATGAGCTATGACGAGGTGGCCAACAAGTTCCGTGAAAACGCCGCTTATGCCCGCTTCCCCGCGAAGCAGGCGGAGACGGTGGTCGCCATGGTCCGCGATTTCGAAACGCTCCCCTCGATCGATCGCATGATGGCAGCGCTCACGCGCGGGGCCGCGTGAAGCGGGGCCGGAAGGAAGTCAAATGAAAAACCTTCCCGTACTTGGGCTGATGCTGGGCGACATGACCGGCATCGGCCCGGAAATCAGCGCCAGGCTGCTGGCGACGGGCACCATGAAATCCGTTGCGCGCATCGCCGTCGTAGGCGATGCGCGCGTGCTGGAATTGGGCTGCGAAGATGCCGGGGTCAGACCGGCGTGGCGGAAATACGGGAGCTTGTCCGCCATCGACTGGTCGCGCGATGAAATTCCGCTCATCGACCTCGGCAACATCGACCCGGCAACCATCAGACGCGGCGAAATATCGCCGGAATCAGGACGGCTGACCGGTGACACGCTCAAGCACATGATAGACCTGGCGCTCGTCGGCGAGCTCGACGGGATCTGCTTCGCGCCTCTGAACAAAGCGGCGCTGCACAGGGGCGGCTGGAAATATCATGACGAGCACCAGATGTTCGCGGCGCTCACGCGGCACGCGGGATTCTTCGGCGAAATGAACGTGATCAAGGAATTCGCCACGTTTCGTGTGACTTCGCATGTCGCGCTGCGCGAAGCGGTCGACATGATCTCGCCCGAGCGGATTACGTCAGCGGTTCGACTGGCCGACGCTACGCTGAGAGCCAACGGCATCGCCAGACCGCGCATCGCGGTCGCGGCGCTCAACCCTCACAGCGGCGAAGGCGGCTTGTTCGGCGATGAAGAAATCCGCATCATCCGCCCTACCGTGGAAAAACTGCTGACGGAAGGCGTGAATTGCACCGGACCCGTTTCGTCCGACGTTATTTTTCTCAAGGCGCTGAAGGGAGAATACGACGGCGTCGTCATGATGTATCACGACCAGGGCCAGATCGCTACCAAGCTGTTGGGATTCAACAAAGGCGTCACGGTAACCGCCGGGCTCAGCACCGTGTTCACGACACCCGCGCATGGCACTGCGTTCGATATCGTCGGCCAGGGCAAGGCCGATACCGGAGCGCTCGAACATGCGCTGCGCATCGCTGCCCGCATGGCAGCCGCACGTTTGCATCAGGACCAGACAGGATCGCAACACTGATCATCATCGTGTCCCTTCGGCATCTTCCATATTTTCCAAAACCTGACACAAGGATCCCCCATGAAAGACCCCCATCTTGTCTTAGGCGTGCTGGATGGCGACGACATCGGTCATGAAGTCGTTCCCGCCGCAGTCGAAGTCGCGTCCGCAGCCGCCGGGCGTTACGGCTTGCGCATCGACTGGCGGCCGATGCCGATCGGGCGCCGGGCGCTGGACACGCATGGCTCGACGCTGCCGGCGGGCACACTCGAAACGCTTGCGAAGATGAACGGCTTCATCCTCGGTCCGATCGGCCACCGCGAATATCCGCGCGTCCCCGGTGCGATCAATCCGCATCCAATCATGCGCAAGCATTTCAACCTGTTTGCAAATGTCAGGCCGACCCGGTCCTATCCTGATATCGGATGCCTGCATGACAATGTCGACTTGATCATCGTGCGTGAGAATAACGAGGGCTTTCAGCCGGACCGCAACGTCGTCGCCGGTTCCGGCGAGTTCCGGCCGACCGAAGACATGACGATTTCGGTGCGGGTGATCACGCGTGTCGGCAGCGAACGCGTCGCGCGGGTCGCGTTGAACCTGGCGCGGAACCGCCGCAAGCTTTTGACAATCGTCCACAAGAACACGGTTTTCAAACTCGGTTGCGGGATGTTCGTCGAAGAGTGCTATCGGGCCGCCAAGGATTTTCCGGATGTCACCGTCAACGAGGTCATCGTCGACACCATGGCGATGCGGCTGGTGCGCGACCCGCAAAACTTCGACGTCGTGGTGACGACGAACATGTTCGGCGATATTCTGACCGACGAGGCGGCCGGACTGGTCGGCGGCCTTGGAATGGCGCCGGGGTTGTGCATCGGCGACGGCGATTTCGCGATGGCGCAGGCCACGCACGGCTCGGCCCCGGATATTGCGGGCACCGGACGTGCCAATCCCTACGCAATGATCGATTCGACCCGCATGCTGCTCGACTGGCTCGGCAGAAGGCGCAGCATTGCGCAAGCGGTCGACGCCGCGCAGGCGATGGAGCGCGCAATCGCCGCCACGCTCGCCGATCCGAAGGCGCGCACCGGTGATATCCGCGGCGCCGGCACTACCGCTGACATGACCGCCGCCATTGTCGCAGCTGTTCGACGGTAAGCGGTTCCAATGGCAGCCCCAAGGCGGAAAGGAAATGATTGGATAAAATTTCCGGAATGCATTAGTTGCCGCGGATCGTGCGCGCAATGGTCTGGCTAGCCGGTCGCGCAGTTGAAATTGCCGCAAAACGCTTGTAAGGTAGCATGGATCATTCAATATCGGAGCAAGGCTATGAACACCAGGATCGAACGCGATACATTCGGCCCGATCAACGTCCCTGCCGAGCGGCTATGGGGAGCGCAGACCCAGCGCTCGCGCGAGTTTTTCCGGATTTCCGACGAGCATATGCCGGCGGAGCTGATCGCCGCGCTTGCGCAGGTCAAGCGCGCGGGTGCGCTGGTTAATCGCGACCTGGGACGGCTGCCCGGCGACAAGGCATCCGCGATCATCGAGGCGGCGCAAGAGGTGATCGCCGGCCGCCATCCCGAGGAGTTTCCGCTATCGGTCTGGCAAACCGGATCGGGTACCCAGACCAACATGAACATGAATGAAGTACTGGCCAACCGTGCATCCGAGCTGCTGGGAGGCCAGCGCGGCGAAGCCAGGCTGGTACATCCGAACGACCATGTCAACCTGGGCCAGTCTTCCAATGATATTTTTCCCACGGCGATGCATGTGGCCGCGGCGATAGCGATCGCCAACCGGTTGCTGCCGGCATTGCGCCAGCTGCGCGCCACGCTCGAGCAAAAGTCGCGCGAGTTCGCCGATATCGTCAAGATCGGACGCACGCATCTGCAGGATGCCACGCCGCTGACGCTCGGCCAGGAATTTTCCGGTTACGTGGCCCAACTCGATCATGCCGAAGCCATCATCTGCGCCGCACTCGGGCCGCTCTCTGAACTGGCCGCCGGCGGTACTGCGGTCGGCACCGGTCTGAATACCCATGCCGAATTCGGCGACCGCGTTGCGGCGGAACTGGCGGCCGCCAGCGGCTTGCCTTTCAAGAGTGCGGCTAACAAATTTGCCGCATTGGCTTCGCACGATGCGCTGGTGGCTGCGCATGGTGCGCTGAAAACCCTGGCCGCGGCGCTGATGAAGATTGCCAATGACATCCGCTGGCTCGCTTCGGGACCGCGCTCCGGACTCGGCGAAATCACCATTCCCGAGAACGAACCGGGCAGCTCGATCATGCCGGGCAAGGTTAATCCGACGCAGGCTGAAGCGCTGACCATGCTGTGCTGCCAGGTATTCGGCAACGATGTCGCGATCAATTTCGGCGGCGCTTCCGGCAATTTCGAACTGAATGTATTCAAGCCGCTCATCGCGCATAATTTTCTGCAGAGCGTACGCCTGCTGGCCGACGGCATGAAAAGTTTCGACGAGCACTGCGTGCGCGGCATCGAAGCCAATCGAGAGCGGGTTGCCGAGCTGATGGAGCGATCGCTGATGCTGGTCACCGCGCTAACGCCGCACATCGGTTACGACAAGGCGGCGAAGATCGCGAAGCAGGCGCATCGCAGCGGCGGCACGCTGAAGCAGGAAGCGCTCGCGCTGGGTTATGTCACGGAAGAGGAATTCGATCGCTGGGTACGTCCCGTGGACATGACGCATCCGGACCAGTAATGAACGCGCTCTTTCTATAAATGAATTAACAGGGTATTGCGCGACAGGCTCCAGATCGGAAAATCGCGACCCGGCGGTTGAATGGCTTTGACGGAGCGTACGTACAATTCCGTCGGCGGGTAAGTTCTGCGAAGCCTATTCAGGCAGGATCTGCGGGCTTGATAAAATGCGTCATCACTCAAACCGTTGGTGCATCGAGTCAAAAAGAGGAATCAAATGCGCCCTGTGTATCGCCTCGTCCGCAACCGGCCACGACTGAGCGTTTCGGTAATAGTCGGTACTGTGGTCGCAGGGTTCGTCCCAATCCATCCGAGTCCCGTTATGCGGGCGCTAATCGGCTGGAACGTCGCGGTATGGTTTTACTTATGTTTAATGGGCTGGCTGATGGTGCGTGCAAACCACGCCACGGTTGAGCAAATTGCCGAAGAAGAAGATAAGAGTGCCGTTTCTGTACTGGCCATCATGTCGACAGCAGCCATAGCAAGTATTGTTGCAATCGTGGTGGAGCTGTCCGGCACAAAAGACCTGCCTGCTGTGCTGCGACTGCAGCATTACGCCATTACCGCATTGACGGTATTCGGGTCATGGTGCCTGGTTGCGATACTTTTCACTTTTCATTATGCGTATCTTTTTTACAGGTCGGAGCAGGAAACCAGGGCGCTACGGTTTCCCGAGAACCTGGCAAATCCTGATTATTGGGACTTTTTATATTTTTCTTTCACGATCGCTGTTGCCGCTCAAACGTCAGACGTAATTATCATGAATCGTTCAACGAGAAAAACAGTACTTGCGCAATCGATTTTGAGTTTCTTGTTTAACATGGCAATTTTGGGGTTTTCGATCAATATTGCAGCGGGATTACTTGGGTAGCTGGTTATCTCGGATTGCTCCTGCTCGGATTATCGCCACCGGCCAGCACCACGCTCAAGCCGTCGCGCAGCAATGTGCCCCGCGCTGCCTGTGGGAATACGCTCCATCCAGCGCAAACAATTGAAGTTGTAGAATTTACACCCGACGCGCAAAATGCTATCGTCACCGGCAGGCCATTAACCAGGACAAAAAATTGACAATTTCAAAGCCCGACGCGGCGTTAGTCGACAAGCTTGTTATAGCCAACCGCATTTTATATGACCAGGGGGTGGTAGACGGGCTTGGTCACGTCAGTGTGCGGCACGGCACTGTGCCCGATGTATTTCTGCTCTCATGTAATCGCGCACCTGCGCTGGTAACGCGTAACGACATAGTCTGTTACGACCTCGACGGTAATGCGGTTTCCGAAACAACGGAGCGGCCATACCTTGAACGATTCATTCATAGCGAAATCTATCGCATGCGTCCGGATGTAGTCGCTGTGGTCCATAGCCACTCGCCGAACATGATCCCATTCGGTGCGACTGGCAACCGGCTGCGGCCCATCTTTCACATGGGTGGCTTTCTTGGTGGCGGATCGTCCCATTTTGAAATCCGCGACGTGGCCGGAGAAACCGATCTGCTTATTCGCAGCAGCGATCTGGGTCGATATCTGGCCGATGCCCTCGGGTCGCATACCTGCGTGCTGATGCGCGGACATGGTTCTACCGTCGTAGGCAACTCGATCGAGCAAGTAGTATACAGAGCTATCTACGCCGAAATCAACGCCAGGCTTCAGGCGCAGGCCTTGACCATGGGCGCCGTCACCTACCTGACCGAACAAGAAGCCATGCTGGCTGCGGCAACCAACGATGGCCAGATCGGCCGTTCGTGGAACCTGTGGGAACGGCGAATCGGATCGATCGAGCCCTGACACCACTGAAAAGTCAATTATTCCCTCAACTGACATCCAAAGATAAAAACATGAGACTGCAAGCATTCTTGAGCATCGCAATATCGATGGCGTTACCGCTGGTCATGGCACCTGTGCTGGCCGATACCTACCCGTCAAAAACAGTGCGAATCGTCGTACCGTATGGCACCGGTGGCGGTTCGGACATTCTGGCACGGCAGATCGGTTCCAGCCTGCAACCGATGTGGGGGCAAGCCATCGTCGTCGACAATCGGGCAGGTGCATCGGGCAACATCGGGACCGAGGCTGTGGTACGCGCACCGGCCGACGGGTATACGCTGCTGCTACAAAACAGCACCATGGTCGTGAACCCCGCGGTCTCCGGCAAGCTTAACTACGACCCTGAAAAAGACCTGACGCCAATCATGCTGCTGGGCCTCACCCCAATTGGTCTGTTTGCCCACCCAAGCGCCAACATCAGGAATCTCAAGGATCTGGTGAGCGCGTCCAAAGCGAACCCGACGGCACTCAGCTACGCATCCTGCGGCATCGGTACCCCGCAGCATTTTGTAATGGAACTCGTCAAACAAAAGGCAGGCGTCGCGGCGACGCATGTCGCATACCGGGGCTGCGCGCCGGGTTTAACCGATGTATTAGGTGGACAAGTGCCGCTTGCGATTCTGAGCGCCAACCTCGGCGCTGCGTATGTAAAGACCGGCAAATTGCGCGGTGTCGGCATGTCGACCGCTGCACGCTATGGCCGCATGCCTGAGGTACCAACCTTTGAAGAACAAGGGCTGAAGCCGCTGGACTTCACGATTTGGTACGCGCTCATGGGACCAGCCAAACTGCCGCCCGAAATCGTGAATCGTATTTACACAGATGTTCAGACCGTACTGGCCGATCCTGAAGTCCGCGACCGTCTGTCCAATGCCGGTGTAGAACCGCTCAAAGGCAATGCAGCCGAGCTCACCAGGATGATCAGGGAAGATCTGGCGCGCTATCAGCAGCTAGCCAAGTCGGCCGATATCAAAGGCGAGTAAGAATTTGCATAAAATTCTTCTGAGATCGATCGCAGGTTGGGCATCATCAGTTTACTTCAACCTAGGCAGATACCAGATGACCGAAGAAACTTGGTGCGGTGGCGTATTTGTGACTGTGCATGAATGGGAACGGAGTCGGCAAGCGTTACAGGTGATACAACTTGCTATCGATTGCAGCCGTTTGGCAACGACTGTGATTTGGTCCTTTATTTATGTGGGTTTCAGCCACATTGTTGACGACGTCGGGGTGTCGTTTGGCCACCGATGCAAAAGCTGGTGATGCGCCGAAGAGCTAATCGTAGCGCGGTTCTATGCGATCCATGATGAAATTCAGTCCAACACTTTCAGCTTGAGCTGAAACGACACTGCACCATAAAGCCTGTCCTTATAGTTTGGCACGAAGGCCAGGTTCAGCCCGATACGGTTGTACTCATAACTAGCGACTGGGATAGCAGCCAAGAACCATCCTCCATTTCTCATCTTTGGATAGCCATCAAAGCCGCCTACAACTGCGCCCAAGCGCACTGCCCCGACTGAAATCGGTTGGTAATATAAGCCAGCATAGTTTGAGTATTGCCGATCGCTGTTGTAGAACCTTCCTGCTGTTACTGACGCTACGGTGGAAAATCGGTATTCGGCACCGATGCCTGGATTGCTGTCGTTTAATCCCTTGTCGCGCCGGAAATGATAGGAATAAAAACCGGCATTGAACCAGGTTTCGCTGAGAGGATTTGCGTCAATAATGCCAAATAGATTACTTGAGTCCGCATGCACATGCGGAGAGAAGATTAACGTCGCAATAACCATTCCGGCTACTTTCATCAGCAGTCTTGGTTTAATCATTGATCAATTTCCTTTGTAAACACCATTGCTGGCGATCAGATAAGTGACGGCTGTTAAAACCCTGCGCGCATTGCCATCCGCATATCCTCCATCCTGCCGATCCTTCGTCTAGCCTGATCGTGGAATTCATCCAAGAGGCGTAGGCGACAAAGAGGTTTGCTACTCAAGCCACGTCACGCTTTAGCTGCCTGCGGGCGTTTCCCGAATCCCGGCGTGACGCTGTTTTGTCCTAAAACATCCATTCTATGTCCGGAGCGCTTTCTTCAGAGTGTCCTTGTTGATGTCAGGCATGGTTTCCTTAAGCGGATAATAAAAAAGGCACTCGAAGGCGCCTTGGTTGGAGTGGTCAAATCTAAAAATTGACTGATAGTCCGAATTTTTTATTCTTGATCACCTGCGATAGCTGCATGATGATACCTGCTCCCTGCCAAAATGGTCGGTATTCTGTCGGTAGCGCCTTGGCAATCGCAATATGGGCAATCGTGACGCCAGCAAAATAATTCCTGATGCGTGCTTCACTCGGATGCTTGCCTAGACCGGGATTGGTTTCATGCACACTGCAATAGACAGTGGTTCCATCGGTGACACTGCCATCTGCGTTCACAGTGCCTACTCCGGGGAAGCGTCTTTTGCAAAAGTCTCGGATATCCAGCGTCTGGCGATAGTCGATGTACATCAGCGCGACGAACGCAGTCTCGGCTGCGACTTGCGCACGGGTTAAATCATAGCGACCCAGCGTTGGTTCATCCACATCCGGCAGATCGCCAGCGAAAGAATTGGAGCCGAACGCCACCAGGATCAAGGCAATGATTGTTTTCATGTGCGCCTCCCTACTCCAAAGTATATAGATCAACTATTTGCAATAGTTACTTCTTAGAGCAGGACAGTGGGTCAGTTTGAATTATTTTTGTTACAAACCAAATAAAATACCCGCAGCGGTAGGGCGTAAAAATATCCGCTCGGGGCGATCTGGCGTGTGAATCACCTACCTCGGCGATCAGTCTTTCTACGCTCTACGAGATCCCATCCAATTTCCTTTCGGATCAGCTCTGGATCGTGCAGCGGCGCGCGTGCATTCTGCCGGCGTTCGACCTGGCGGCGCTCCATGTACTTCCTGACTTTTTCCTTGGCTTGTTTAGGCTGATCCATTACCGGTGTGCAGATTGGTAGTTGGCAAGAAGTTTGCAGCGTTTTCGATGGCGGATGATAACTGGAGGCTGCACTGCAGCCATAGCTTACGAGTTCGGACCTGGTTTCGGGCGCTAGATCAATAATACATCCAGGGGCGGTAACCGAAATTGTTGACGGCGTCTTTTTGACTCAGACCGATAATACAATTCCGCCAAGGGTCAGTGTCGCGCTTGAACCCGAGTTTCTCGCAGGCTGGGCCATAGACCTGAACCATTCGGCCGGCCTCCCGTTCCGCTTGGGCCGCATCGTCGGTAACTGTTGTACAGCCGGCAAGGAAAGCAGCGATTGAGACAGTAACAACTGAGGTACGCATTGCACTTCCCTTAGTTGATTTTTCCGGATTTCTCTATGAGAGGTTATGCCTCGGAACTGAGAAGCGTTTGACGGCGCGCAAGGACGATAAAACTCGCTGCATCCAGTAGAATGCAGTCCGATTTAGGGCCCGGAATATGCTTGCGCGTCGCATGCCGCACTTCCGCGGCTCGCAATTGAGGTGATGAAAATGGACTGGACAGTGAGGCTGTGGTTCGCACTGGTTCCCATCTTCGGTTTCGTGTTTCTCATGGTGTTGCTGCGCAGGGGCGCCGAACGGCAACCGTGGGGAGGGACCGCGACCTATGTGGTCTACGGTATATTGGCCGTATGGTTACTAGTCGTCGTCCTGATGACGTATTTCCGGCGATGAAAAAAGCGACGACTGGCATCTGCCGGGTATGAGTCTGGGGAGGCCGGTTTAATCAGGTGCTTTGGTGAAAGTGGGCCTGTACTTCTTGTATAACGTCATCAGGGTGTATTGTTGGACTTCGGGCGATCGGGCAGCACTTGTTCATTGCATACTTACGTTGCGATGTGATCCTTCACATCAACGTTTCCGGGTGCGCCCTTCGGATGGCAAAATTGCTTGATCCGGTCCGGTACGGAAACATATATCGAGATGTGCTACTGCCGCTTCCAATCCGGTGCTCATTTCAAGATGACCGAAAAGCAGATGACATTGCACGGGTACGTGACCGAGGCGGAGGATCGTATTGTTGCGCACCATTCGCAGTATTGGGTCCTGCGGAATGTGGATTGACACAAACTGTCACGATTGGTCTGAAAACGGCGGGGAAGCGGGCAGCGTTGACCTGATCAATCCCATTCGGCAATCATTACGAGTACAGCGCCAGTAATAACGATTTCGGGGCTAACAAAACCAATGGGCGATTTTTCGGGCAAATGAATTTCCTGACGCCGGGTCCGGTCGTTACCATCCATGTCAAGGACCTGATCCGGTTCGGAAGCGTCGCCGGCTACGGTACGCCTTCCGTTTTGCCGTTCCATGTTGATTGCATTAATCATTATCCCTCCCATGGGTTCATTTATATGGGAATGATCACAGTTATTACCGATGTTGTTTGTGAGAATTATCAAACATATCGGCTTGGACGGTAGGAGCAGTATTCGGTTGCGGGTCAAGCCTTGAGGGCGCCAAGGCGATCAACCGCGTCGTTGTCGAGCCATACGCAGTCGTCAGTACACATCGGGTTTGTACTTATGCGCACCAATAATTGCCAGCTAGCAATTGCAATTATTTGGCAACGATTGGTTTAAAGGTCTTAATTTATAAGAGTTCCAGACAGTTTTATTGGCGACGTTAGGCATCGCTTGGCGGCAGCTCATTTTCCTATGCAGAACCGGCTGAAAATAACGCCCAGCAAATCATCCGAAGTGAATTCGCCGGTAATGCTGTTCAACCGCTCCTGCGTCAGCCGCAATTCTTCCGCGAACAGATCGAGCGCGCGATCATCCTGTGCGGCCAACTGCGCTGCTGCGTCGAGATGCGCATGCGCTGCCCTCAGCGCAATCAAGTGCCGTTCGCGTGCAAGGTACAGCGATTCGCCGGTTTGCTGCCAGCCGGCGATGCGCAGCAATTCCGTGCGCAGCAAATCTACGCCGAGCCGGTCGGTGGCGGACAGATAGACATGGGTGGCGTCCGGCATCACATCGACCGCCGGCTTGTGGCCTGACAAGTCGATCTTGTTCCATACCCGTACCACCGGCACGTTCGACGGAAAGCGCGCGACGATGTGTTCATCGGCGCGGGTCGGACCAAGACTCGCATCGAGCATGTGCAAAATCACGTCGGCCTGTTCGACCGCAGCCCAAGTGCGCTCGATGCCAATGCGCTCGACTTCATCGCCGATGTCGCTCGCGTCGCGAATGCCGGCGGTATCGATGATATTGATCGGGATGCCTTCGATCTGAATCGTTTCGGTCACCTTGTCGCGCGTGGTGCCAGCGATCGGCGTGACGATCGCGATATCGGCGCCGGCCAATGCATTGAGCAACGACGATTTGCCGACGTTCGGCTGGCCGGCCAACACCACGCTCAAGCCTTCGCGCAGCAGTGCACCCTGTGCCGCCTGCCGGAACAGTTGCTCCAGCGCATCGCGGATGCCAGTAAGCTGACCGCGCGCATCAGACTTCTCGAGAAAGTCGATTTCCTCTTCCGGAAAATCGAGGGTCGCTTCGACCAGCATGCGCAAGTGAATCACCTGCGCGACCAGTTCATGGATCGCTTTGGAAAACACGCCGGACAATGATTGCGATGCCGACTTGGCAGCGGCTTCGGTCGATGCCTCGATCAAGTCGGCCACCGCCTCGGCTTGCGCCAGGTCGAGCTTGTCGTTCAGGAACGCGCGCTGCGTGAATTCGCCGGGCTGCGCCAGCCGCAAGCCGATTTCCCGGCCCGCCTCGATGCAGCGCGCCAGCAGCATCTGCAGCACCACCGGCCCGCCATGTCCCTGCAATTCCAGCACATCCTCGCCGGTATACGAATGCGGCCCCCTGAAATAAATCGCGAGTCCACGGTCGATCACGCTGCCATCGGCACCGATGAAATCGAGATAAGTCGCATGGCGCGCCTGCAGTTGCGCGGTGCCGCACACCGCCTCCATGACCGGTGCCAGATCCTTGCCGGAGATGCGCACCACGCCGATGCCGCCGCGTCCGGGCGCGGTGGCAATCGCAGCAATGGGAGAAGATCTGAAGTCCATCAAGCAATTTTAGAGTCGTTATGATTGCGTGGGGAACAAAAAAGCCCGCGAACGTAAGGATGCGGGCTTTTCTGTTGCGCAGGTGATGCAGGCGCTAAGCTGGTTTGCCGACTTCCATCTTTTTCGTGATCACCCACTGCTGTGCGATCGACAGAATATTGTTCACCACCCAGTACAGCACCAGCCCCGCCGGGAAGAAGAAGAACATCACCGAGAATGCGATCGGCATGAACATCATCACCTTGGCCTGGATCGGATCCGGCGGCGTCGGGTTCAGCTTGGTCTGGATGAACATCGAGACCGCCATGATCACCGGCAGGATGTACCAGGGATCGGGCGATGCCAGATCATGAATCCAGCCCAGCCACGGCGCGTTGCGCATTTCGACGCTGGCCAGCAGCACCCAGTACAGCGCGATGAATACCGGAATCTGCACTACGATCGGCAGGCAGCCGCCCAGCGGGTTGATCTTTTCGGTCTTGTACAGCTCCATCATCGCCTGGTTCATCTTTGTCGGATCGCTCTTGTAGCGCTCGCGAATCGCGGTCATCTTCGGCGTGACCTGCTTCATCTTGGCCATGCTGCGATAGCTCGCCGCCGACAACGGAAAAAACGCCAGCTTGATCAGGATCGTCAGCACGATGATGGTCCAGCCCCAGTTGCCGAGCACTTTGTGGATCTGAGTCATCAACCAGAAAATCGGTTTGGCGACAATGGTCAGCCAGCCGTAATCCTTGACCAGATCGAAGCCGGGAGCGAATTTTTCCAGCAGCGTCGATTCCTGCGGACCGGAATACAGCTTGGTATCCATCGACGCGGTTGCGCCCGGCGCAATAGTACCCATCGGTAAGATGGAACCGACGGCGTATAGGTTGGTATCGATTTTCTTGGTGAAGACCTCGCGTGGCGCCTTTTCCGGCGGCAGGAAAGCCGACACGAAATAGTGCTGCACCATCGCGATCCAGCCATTGTCGGTCTTGATCGGGTTGCCGTTCTTGCCCTTTTCAATCGCATCGAATTCGATCTTGTGGAACTTGTCGGCATCGGTATAGACCGCCGGGCCGTTGAAAGTGCTGTAGAACTTCGAGTCGCCCGGCAGCTTGCTGCCGTCGCGTACCAACTGCAGATAGAGCGATGGCGCAATCGGCGCGCCGCTGCTATTGGTCACATCGTGCTTGATATCGATCGTGTAATCGCCGCGCCTGAAGGTATAGGTCTTGGTCAGCTTGACGCCGTCCTGCTCGGATTCCAGCACCAGTTGAACCTGGTTGGCGCCGTCGAGCGTGCGCGGACCGGGCTTGGCGACGAAGTTCGATTTGTGGTTCGGGAACGGGCCGCCGATCAGGCCGGTCTGGCCGAGATAGGTGCGGTCCGCGCCGGCATCGAACAGCACGACGTTTTTCGTGTGATCATCGGTGTCTTTATGCTTGAGCAATTCCAGATGCTTCAGTTCGCCGCCGACGGTATCGATATCGGCTTTCAGCACATCGGTGGTGATCGTGATGCGTTCGCTTCGCGCCGCCGTGCTGCCGGCCGGAACCGCGGCAGCTGTCGCGGCGGGATTCGCGGACGGCGTGGCAGCAGGAGCAACAGTTGCCTGCGGGACATCCGATCTGGCGCTGCCGCCGGCGCCTGCTGCCGGTTTGGCCTGCTGGGTCGCGGTCGGGAAGAACATCGATTGTTTGCCGGTGTAACGCATCCAGTTGTCCCACAGGAGCAACAGCGACATAGAGAAGACAACCCACAGGACGGTACGTTGGATATCCATAAATAATTCAGTCAATAATCAGTAAGCAGTAATCGGGAATTCAGGTATGGCTGCAACCGCAAGTGGTTGCAGAAGAATCTTCGGGTGATTTTTTCGGGACCGGGTCGACTCCGCCCGCATGCCACGGATGGCATCTGCCCAAACGTTTGGCCGCTAGGATACTGCCTTTTAACGCGCCGTGCTCGCGTATTGCTTCGGCGGCGTACTCCGAACAGCTCGGGTAAAAGCGGCAGTTCGCTCCGAGGAACGGACTGATGCCAAGCTTATATGCCCGCAGCAGGATCAATAACAGTTTTTTCATCGAGTCGCCTCCGGCACAGGTGGGGACGGAAACAGCAAAATCAACTCCGCCCGCAATTGCGCTTTCAATCCGGCTGAGGTGGCGGGTCCGCTCTTGCTGTTGACCGGTTTCGACAGGCGCACGATACAGTCGATGGATGGCAGTGCGGCTTGGCGGAACAACTCGCGCGCGACGCGCTTGATCGTATTGCGAGTTACCGCGCGCGGCGCGAACCGCTTGGCGGCGACCACGCCCAGGCGGGCATGCGCCAGTTCATTGGGTCGGGTATAGAGCACGAAATGCGTGGTTCGCTGCACCGGGCGCAAACGAAAAACGGATGAGAACTCATCCGTTTTAACGATTCGCCGTTCGCGTGCATAGTCCTGTGAACGATTGCCGGTCACACCAGCAGCAAGCAGAATATCGCCGGGCTTACGCAGCCAGGCGTTTGCGGCCTTTGGCGCGACGTGCGTTGAGCACAAGGCGGCCACCGCGGGTTGCCATGCGAGCGCGGAAGCCATGAGTGCGCTTGCGGCGGACGACGGAAGGTTGGTAAGTACGTTTCATTATTGGTCTCGCTATCAGCAGGAATACAGCAAAAAAATCGGAGCATCACGCACCGTCGCCCTGTCCGGTGCCATCGACGCATGCCGGCGGTCAGGGCCGCTACAATACGAGGCATCGGCATAACGGGCAGTGAACCCGAGATTAGACAGCATTTTCTACTTGTTTGTCAATCACTTAGCCGGATTTTTGCCCAATTTGCATGGTCGCGGCGCCGAGCAAAATATCGCTCAGCCTGTGGATAACTTGGCTCAGCAAGAGTAGAATAGAGGCAATGCGTGGTAACCCCCTCTGCAACAAAATAGCCGTATCACGGGCATTCGGATACACCGCCCTCGCACCCTTTCAATTAGAAGATTAATGGAAAATTTTTGGCAAACCTGTTCCGCACAGTTGGAGCAGGAATTGACGCCCCAACAATTCAGTGCGTGGATCAAGCCGCTGGCGCCGCTCGACTACGAAGACGGCCGGTTGCGAATCGCGGCGCCGAACCGTTTCAAGCTGGATTGGGTCAAGACGCAATTCGCCAGCCGCATCACGACCCTTGCGGCCCAGTTCTGGGAAGCGCCGGTCGATGTGCAGTTCGTGCTCGACCCGCGCTTGGCCGGCACCAAAAAGCCCGCTGCGTCTGCCGGCTTGCCGCCCGCCGCTGCTGGTAGACAGCCCGAGCACGAGGCTTTCAATGGAGCAGACCAGGTGCCGGAGGTTGTCCGCGAGACAACGCCGCGGCGCGACCAAAGCCGCATCAATGCCGCACTGACTTTCGACAGTTTTGTCACCGGCAAGGCGAATCAGCTGGCACGTGCGGCAGCGATCCAGGTCGCCAATAATCCGGGCAGTTCGTACAATCCGCTGTTCCTGTATGGCGGCGTGGGCCTCGGCAAAACCCATCTGATCCATTCGATCGGCAATCAGGTGCTGGCCGACAATCCATCGGTCAAAATCCGTTATATTCACGCAGAACAATATGTTCGCGACGTAGTGACCGCTTACCAACGCAAGGGGTTTGACGAGTTCAAGCGCTATTACCATTCGCTCGATTTATTGCTGATCGACGATATTCAGTTCTTCGGTGGCAAGAGCAGGACGCAGGAAGAATTCTTTTATGCATTCGAAGCTTTAATTGCAGCAAAGAAACAGATCATCATCACCAGCGATACCTATCCGAAGGAAATCACTGGTATGGACGACCGGCTGATTTCCCGCTTTGATTCCGGTTTGACGGTCGCCGTCGAGCCGCCCGAGCTGGAAATGCGGGTTGCCATCCTGCTTAAAAAGGCGACGCAGGAAGGCGTGACCTTTTCCGATGACGTCGCATTTTTCGTCGCGAAACACTTGCGTTCGAACGTGCGCGAGCTGGAGGGTGCACTGCGCAAGATCCTCGCGTACTCGCGTTTTCACGGCAAGGACATCACGATCGATGTGGTCAAGGATGCATTAAAAGATCTGCTGTCGGTGCAGAACCGGCAGATTTCAGTCGAAAACATCCAGAAAACCGTCGCCGATTTTTTCAATATCAAGGTCGCCGACATGTATTCGAAGAAGCGGCCGGCCAATATTGCACGGCCGCGGCAGATCGCGATGTACCTGGCCAAGGAATTGACACAAAAGAGCTTGCCCGAA
Organism: Burkholderiaceae bacterium; assembly: GCA_035995725.1. GTDB lineage: Bacteria > Pseudomonadota > Gammaproteobacteria > Burkholderiales > Burkholderiaceae_D > JAQGLW01. The sequence continues at coordinate 31,001 of DASYKE010000028.1, forward strand.
ATCGGCGACCTGTTCGGCGGCCGCGACCACACCACGGTATTGCATGCGGTACGCAAAATTGCCGCCGATCGCAGCAAGAGCCCGGAATGCAATCATGAGCTGCATGTGCTGGAACAGACATTGAAAGGCTAGCAATGCAGCTGCCTACGTGCCTGTGGATAACTTCCTGGAATCAGGATCGGGCCGTAAAGCAGGCAACGCAGCGGAAAACATGGAAAAAGATGGCCATTCAGACAGTTTTTGTTCAAAATTAAGAGATTTATGAATAGGCGTCACCCACCCTGGCGCGCTGATAAAGAGGGGGATTTGCGTATATTAATGGCTTGGCTGCACGACACGGCATTCGTCAATTTATTACAAACAAGGAACTATAACTATGCAATTGGTCAAAACCCACAGAGATACCATTCTCCGGCCACTGCAAATCGTGAGCGGTATTGTCGAGCGTCGGCATACGTTGCCGATTCTGGCCAATATCCTCATTCGCAAGGACGGTGAACAAGTATCTTTTCTGTCGACCGACATCGAAGTGCAGATCACCACGCATGCAAAAGTCGGCAGTGGCAGCGAAGCCGCCGCGACCACGGTCGCCGCCCGCAAGCTGCTCGACATTCTGCGTGCATTGCCCGAAGGCAATGACGTTACGCTATCGCTGGCCAACAAGCGCATGACAGTGCAATCCGGCAAATCGCGCTTTGCACTGCAGACGCTGGGCGCTGAAGAATTCCCGACCGTCGCGCAAGCCGAGCACTACAACGCCAAGGTAACCTTGCCGCAAAAGACGCTCAAGCATCTGTTCAATATGGTGCACTTCGCGATGGCGCAGCAGGATATCCGTTATTATCTTAACGGTCTGCTGCTGGTGGTCGACGGCAAAAACGTGATCGCGGTTGCCACTGACGGCCACCGGCTCGCGTTTTGCCAGGTCGCGACCGAACAGGAATTCCCGCGCCAGGAAGTCATCATTCCGCGCAAGACCATACTCGAACTGCAGCGCCTGCTGGAAGACACCGACGAAACGGTCAATCTGGAAATCGCCACCAACCAGGTCAAGCTGAGCTTTGCCGATATCGAACTGATATCGAAGCTGGTCGAAGGCAAATTCCCCGACTACACCCGCGTCGTGCCCAAGGGCTACAAGAACAATTTCACGATCGGTCGCGACCAGTTGCTGCGCTCGCTGCAGCGCGCTGCAATCATGACGTCCGACAAGTTCAAGGGCGTGCGTTGCATCATGAGCCCCGGCAGCATGAAGATCAGCTCGACCAATGCCGACCAGGAGGAAGCAGTCGAGGAAATCGAAATCGATTACGGTGGCGACAGCGTCGATATCGGATTCAACGTGACGTATCTGCTCGACGTATTGAATAACCTGAAGTGCGACAGCATCAATATCGCGCTGGGCGACGCCAATTCATCGGCGCTGATCACGATCCCCGACAATGCCGATTTCAAGTATGTCGTCATGCCGATGCGCATTTGATTGAGTAATTGAACAAGGTGCGCGAGGGGGCCAGATGGGCCCCTTTGCCACTTTTAAGAAATCCCGGTTTTCAAATTCTTCCCTGTTGAAGGGGGAGGAATGAGGTGGAAATGGGTTGAAAAAGCTTGTAATTTCGCCCGATTTTCAAGCCATCCCCACCCCGACCCTGCCCTTACAGGCGAGGAGGAAACCCGAAAAGTGCACCAGTTTGTTTTTTGTACCAGCAACCGATTTTTCAGAAGGTAGCCATGTCCGCGATCCCAGTTAACCACTCCAATAACGCGCAATCGAACCAGTACGGCGCATCCTCGATCCAGATTCTCGAAGGGCTGGAAGCGGTACGAAAGCGCCCAGGCATGTACATCGGCGACACGTCGGATGGCACCGGGCTGCACCACCTGGTGTTCGAAGTGCTGGACAATTCGATCGACGAATCGCTGGCCGGCCACTGCACCGAAATTCACGTCACCATCCATTCCGACAACTCGATCTCGGTCACCGACAACGGCCGCGGCATCCCGACCGGCATCAAGTGGGACGACAAGCACGACCCCAAGCGCAGCGCAGCCGAGATCGTGATGACCGAGCTGCACGCCGGCGGCAAGTTCGACCAGAACTCGTACAAGGTATCCGGCGGCCTGCATGGCGTCGGCGTATCCTGCGTCAACGGCCTGTCCAAGCTGCTCAAGCTCACCGTGCGCCGCGACGGCAAACAGCACTACATGGAATTCGTGCGCGGCATCCCGCAAAACCGCGAGCTCGAAACCATCGACGGCAAGATCGTATCGCCGATCAAGGTCACCGGCGACACCGACAAGCGCGGCACCGAAGTGCATTTCTGGGCAGATGAAGAAATCTTCAACAATGTCGAGTTTCATTACGACATCCTGGCCAAGCGTATCCGGGAACTGTCCTTCCTCAACAACGGCGTGCACATCAAGCTGACCGACCAGCGCACCGGCAAGGAAGAGGATTTCGCATTCGAGGGCGGCACGCGCGGCTTCGTCGAATACATCAACAAGAACAAGAGCGTGCTGCACCCGACCATCTTCCAGGCCACCGGCGACAAGATGTCGGACCAGGGTACCAACATCAGCGTCGACGTATCGATGCAGTGGAACGACGCGTACAACGAACAGGTGCTGTGCTTCACCAACAACATTCCACAGCGTGATGGCGGCACCCACCTGACCGGCCTGCGCGCCGCGATGACGCGCGTCATCAACAAATACATCGAAGAGCACGATTTCGCCAAGAAAGCCAAGGTCGAAGTGGCCGGCGACGACATGCGCGAAGGCTTGACCTGCGTATTGTCGGTCAAGGTCCCCGAGCCGAAATTCAGCTCGCAGACCAAGGACAAGCTGGTTTCTTCCGAAGTGCGCGGCCCGGTCGAGGAAATCGTCGCCAAGACCCTCAGCGACTACCTGCAGGAAAAACCGCACGACGCCAAGATCATCTGCGGCAAGATCGTCGAAGCCGCCCGTGCCCGCGAAGCCGCGCGCAAGGCGCGTGAACTGACGCGTCGCAAGGGCGTGATGGATGGCCTCGGCCTGTCGGCCAAGCTGGCCGACTGCCAGGAAAAAGACCCGGCGCTGTGCGAGCTGTATATCGTCGAGGGCGACTCGGCAGGCGGCTCCGCCAAGCAGGGCCGCGACCGCAAGTTCCAGGCGATCCTGCCGCTGCGCGGCAAGGTGCTGAACGTCGAAAAAGCCCGTTTCGAAAAGATGCTGTCTTCCGAACAGATCACCACGCTGATCGCAACGCTCGGCACCAGCATCGGCCCGGATGAATTCAACATCGACAAGCTGCGCTACCATCGCATCATCATCATGACCGATGCCGACGTCGACGGCGCGCACATCCGCACGCTGCTGCTGACGCTGCTGTATCGCCAGATGCCGCAACTGGTCGAGCGCGGCCATGTCTACATCGCGCAGCCGCCGCTGTACAAGGTCAAGCATGGCCGCGACGAGCGCTACCTGAAGGACGACGTCGAAGAAGCAAGCTACATGATGCAGATCGCATTGAACGATGCCGCGCTGATCCCGCAGGAAGGCGCCGAGCCGATCAGCGGCGATGCGCTGGCCGAGCTGGTGCGCCAGTACAACACCGCCAACGCGATCATCATGCGCCTGACCCGCGCGGTCGACGCCGCCGCGCTGTCGGCCATCATGACCGGCGTCACGCTCAAGCTCGACACCATCGGCGACGCCGAGCAATCGGCGCAGGCGCTGGCCAGGGCGATCAACGATCCGGCGGTGCAAGTCATCGTCAGATCGGACGAGCTGTCCGACAAGCACATGCTGCGCATCCAGCGCATGTTCCACGGCAACGTCAAGATCAGCGTGATCGATGCCGACTTCGTGCAGGGTCCCGACTACGCGGTGCTGGCCAATGCCGCTGCAACCTTCAAAGGCTTGATCGGCCCGGGTGCGCAGGTGCGCCGCGGCCAGGGCGAGAAAATGAAAGAATCGGCGATCAACGACTTCCACCAGGCGATGGACTGGCTGCGCGAAGAAGCCGAGCGCGGCGTCAGCAAGCAGCGCTACAAGGGTCTGGGCGAGATGAATCCGTCACAGCTGTGGGAAACCACGATGGACCCGACCGTGCGCCGTTTGCTGAAAGTGCAGATCGAGGACGCGATCGCAGCGGATCAGATTTTCACGACGCTGATGGGGGATGATGTGGAGCCAAGAAGGGCGTTTATTGAGTTGAATGCGCTGCAGGCGGGGAATATTGACGTTTGACGACACTTTTGTAGGAAGTCACAGTTCGTGAAAAAAACGTCACTTGTGTGAAAATTTTTCATCGAAGTTCGTGAAAATTCCACAAAAACAAAAGGCTCTCCGGGGCCTTTTGTTTTTATAATTTCAGGTTAAGACATTCGCTGTTATTTTCTTAGTCTAATTTCCTCCCCATAAATTTTCACCTTAGCTTAATCATGCTCGTACCAACATCCCTCCATTCATAGAGATGTTCGGCAGCATCGATAAAAAGCGGGGCTATATCTGTCACATAACACTTGGATGCTGCTGATCTTTTATATCGACGCCATCACTCGCATTACCTGCAAGACTATTGACATGCAGTTTGTTTGACAATTGTTCCCTCACGTCGACCGCATCGGCAGAGCATGTAAAAATAACAGCCGACAAAGCTACCTTTGCCCTACAACAACCGGCTGTGCCGTGGCAGTCTGGCTGCCAGATAATCATGCTGGTCTGCCAGAACGTTTCTGCCGCTCAGTAAGTAGTGTTCTGCACGGCATGGCACATAAGGCACATACAGAAGCGGCCGGAAATTATCCACCAGCTTGTCGCCCTTTTCCTGGTTGCAGTCCTTGCATGCGGCCACACAGTTCATCCATGTATCTTTGCCGCCGCGCACCTGCGGCAGAATGTGGTCGCGCGACAGTTCCTTGTGCGTAAAGCAGTTGCCGCAGTATGCGCAAGTGTAGCGGTCGCGCTTGAACAACAGATGGTTTTGATGACCCAGAGGCAGTTCCATGCGCAGCATGCGTGCCATGATTTCGCTGCCGGCGATCGCGATGATTGGTTTCACCGTAATCTTCGACTGCACACCCGAACGTGAATAGCCGCCACGGAAGACCAGATCCCGCTCGCCGAGCTCCCACGCTACTTTGCCGGTGGCGTAGTAGAGCACCGCTTCCTGCGGAAGGATCCATTCAAACGGGTTACCTGCGATATCGAGCGCCAGAATATGGGCTGTCATTACTTCACCTGTGTCTCATTGTCGGATAATTGGTTGTGTCCTTGGCAAAAGGCCGCGCCAGGGTATCGGCATAAAAATCTGGAAAGAGTTCAAGCTGGACTGCCTGGCTGAATTCGAATCAGCGTCCTCCAGCTTCCAAGACCAGCGCTCTTCCACTGAGCTACAGGCACATCATAGCCCTTACTTAAATGGATGGGGTGATCAATCGGGAATGATCCGATATTTTCGCAGGTGATGGCCGCGTGACTTGCCGGTTAAGCTACGATCACCATTGAAAATTGCCGGACGCGCGAGCCAGATTCGAACAGGCGGCTGAATTTCATCAAGCGGTTTTGCAGACCGCCGCATTGTCTTTCTGCCATCACGCGACAAATGAAATCTGATAGTGGTGAATGGAATCGAACCATTGCGCTTCCGGTTATGGGCCTGACGCCTGGCCAGCTGAGCTGGATACAGTACACAGGGTCAGAGTTAATTAATCTGCTCTATCCAAGAAGACTACTCCATCCACTCTGTCTCGCGATTTAACCAACGCACGTCCATCAAACCTGCACCACCAAGGCGCGAATCAAACGCCTATTTTCCTATCCCACCTCTGCTGCGGGCCGTAAGGGTCAGAGACATCGTCTGCAAAGCATGCAATATTCGACGACATAGGCCATAATCCGGCATCGTCCGTCTAATACGGCGACGAATTTGATGCAAAGGTATGCGCAATGCGTCTGTTGTTCGCAAGCTGATCGCAATCGGGGCAAAGCATTTTCAATGCATATTTGAAAATGCGCGATTGGTTCCAGCTCTGCGAGCACGAACCGCACGACCATTCAATCAAAAACAGCTGCCTCCCTCCTGCCTCATTCAAGCGTACAGCGTGGAGACCAAGTCGATCATCCGGGGGTTTCGTCCCGCAGATGTTCGGCGATATCTCGCTCATTGCACTCGAATGATGACAGGCGGGAAGCGATCCTCCGGCGGGTATTCCGGAAAACTCTCTTTTTATATGCAGATATGAACACGTCTTCCCTTGACCTGGGTCGCATACGCAGTGAGCGCGACCAATTCGAAACACGGACCTACGCCAAAGTAACAGCGCGCTTGCTGCCGTTCCTGTTTCTTTGCTATGTGGCGGCTTATCTTGACCGTGTTAACGTTGGCTTTGCAAAATTGCAAATGTTAAACGATCTGCAATTCAGCGAAACAATTTATGGCCTCGGGGCCGGTATATTCTTCATCGGTTATTTTTTCTTTGAAGTGCCTAGCAATATCATCATGCATCGCGTCGGGGCGCGTGTGTGGATCGCCCGCATCATGATTACCTGGGCGATTCTCTCGGCGGCCACGCTGTTCGTCACCACTCCGTTGATGTTCTATGTGATCCGCTTTTTCCTCGGGGTCGCCGAAGCGGGCTTCTTCCCCGGGATCGTTTTGTACCTCACCTACTGGTTTCCGGCGAAGCGCCGCAGCCGGATGAATGCACTGTTCATGATCGGCATCCCTGTAGCAGGCGTCATCGGCGGCCCGCTGTCGGGCTGGATCATGCGCGCGCTCAGCGGGGTGTATGGGCTCGCAAGCTGGCAGTGGCTGTTCCTGCTGGAGGCGGTTCCATCCGCCATCCTCGGAGTCGTCACGCTGTTTTACCTGCCCAACAGCATTCGCGGATCGAAGTGGTTGTCCGACGAAGAAAAGCGGGTGCTTGAAGAAAATATCGCGCAGGACAATACTGGCAAGCAGGATCATTCCCTGGCCCGCGTATTTGGAAACGGAAAAGTATGGCTGATGGCGGCCATCTACTTCTGCTGCATGATGGGCTTGTATGGCGTCGGCTTCTATCTCCCGACCTTGATCAAGGCAGCCGGCGTCAAGGACACGCTGGATGTCGGCCTACTGACTGCTATTCCTTATGGATGTGCAGTTGTCGCGATGCTGCTGGTCGCAAAAAGCGCTGACCGCACTCGTGAACGCCGCTGGCACTTTGCGATCTCCAGCGCACTGGGTGGCTTGGGGCTGTTTCTCAGTACCGTCTATGGAGACAACGTGATGCTCGCGATGGCTGCGCTATCGCTTGGCACGGCAGGTCTTCTGGCGACCATGCCGGTATTCTGGACCTATCCGAGTGCCATTCTGGGCGGTACTGCGGCGGCAGCCGGGATCGCCATGATCAATTCGGTCGGCAACCTGGCTGGATTCGTCAGTCCATCCGTCATCGGCTGGATGAAGGACGTCACGCAGAGCACCAATGCCGGCATGTATGTCGTCGCTGGTGCGTTGTTCGTCGGTGCGGTCCTGTCGCTGCTGCAACCACCCGCAGTCGTGAACAGGTAAGAAACTGCCAGGCACGGCTTGCGGCGCGCCTGGATGGGTCATCTCGGTTTCGCAGTTGTGCCCCGTCGCTTATGGATAACAGATGCCACGCATGGCATAGCCAACGAAACTGTCGAGCATATCGGCAATGCGTCCCGTAGACAGCGGGCGCAGCGACGGCTTCTCGCTTTCCTCAAGATCGACTGTTCTGCCGGTCGTTACGCGCTCCCCACCAGGAGCGCGTAACGTGGTGTCGCAATTTCAGCCTTGGTTAACCGCACTTGGATCCATGTACATCAATTCCCAGATGTGCCCATCCAGATCCTGGAACCCATGTCCGTACATGAAACCGTAGTCTTGCGGTTCCTTGTAGGTTGTCCCGCCCGCGGCGACCGCATTACGAACCATTTCATCGACCTTAGCCCGGCTCTCGGCAGACAAACATACAAGCACTTCTGTGTACTTCTTTGCATCGCAAATTTCTTTGGGAGTAAAAGTCTTGAACTTGGCTTCAGTCAACAGCATGACGAATATGTCGTCGCTCACGATCATGCAGGTGGCCGTCTCGTCGGTAAATTGCGGGTTGAACTTGAAGCCGAGTTTTGTAAAGAACTTTACGGACTTATCGAGATTCTTGACTGGCAGATTCACAAAGATTTTGGTGGACATGTTGTTTCCTTTAGAAATTTTGTTGCACGTCAAAGAAGCAGAAGATTCTAGATTCTATTCTAGCATTACACAGTCCTAAATAACAACCATAAAGTTATAAATTGAGAGTTGATGTGCTGTACTCTCATTCGTGCCAACCAAACGTAGCTACAACGACGGATGCGCTGTTGCGCATGCGCTCGACCTCTTCAGCGAGCGCTGGACATTACTCTCGTGCGAACTGGTGCTCGGCCCCAAGCGCTTCGCCGACCTCTACAGGCAGGCCTGCCGGACATCAGCGCTAGTGCACCTACCCAGCGGCCGAAAGAGCTTGAACGGACGTCAATTGTTCGTCGGCGCAAGCTCCCTCCACCAGCCAGCGCTTAAGCCTACGAGTTGACCGAGTGGAGGCTTGAAGCAGGAGCCCGCCATGATGGCCATCGGCCGGTGGGCCGCTCGGTCGTCGACCTTGCCCAAGGCGCGTCGCTGGGCGTCAATGCCCTCGTCTTG
>DASYKE010000029.1:0-19318 GCA_035995725.1 Burkholderiaceae bacterium
CGATGCCGCGCACGTTCAGTTGCGGATCATCTTCCTTGACGGTGCCGATGCCGGTCAGGATGGCGCAGGCACGCGCCCGCCACCAGTGTCCGTCCTCACGCGCTGCCTGAGATGTGATCCATTGGCTGCGTCCGTTGTGCAACGCGGTCTTGCCATCCAGGCTGGCTGCCGCTTTCATCCGTACCCACGGCTTGCCGCGCTGCATGCGTGAAAAAAAACCGATGTTCAATTCGCGCGCCTCGTGCTCCATCACCCCGCATGCGACCTCGATACCGGCCGCCCGCAATTTGGCGAGTCCCTGTCCCGCGACCAGCGGATTCGGGTCCGAAATGGCGGCCACCACCCTGCCCACGCCGGCAGCGATCAACGCATCGGCGCAAGGCGGAGTACGGCCATGGTGACTGCACGGCTCCAGGCTCACATACACCGTCGCGCCCCGCACATCGAAACCGCGCCTGGCCGCGTCATTGAGTGCCTGCACTTCCGCATGGGCCTGCCCGGCGGGCTGGGTAGTGCCTTCGCCGATAACCTGATTGTTCTTGACGATGACGCACCCGACCCTGGGATTGGGCGCAGTGATAAAAAGCCCTTTGGCAGCCCAGTGCAAAGCGTGGGCCATACCTTGCACATCGCTGGAAATTTCCACGTGGTTCTTAAAAGTGACGGAGAAGACATCGATTCTACGGTTAATCCGACCGGTGTTCAGCATGTCGCGGTATCGATATTCGAGTTACCGCCCTTCATGGCCTCTGGTCTCAACTTAATCTGAGATTGCATGTCAGATCGGGTCCGCTCCAATAATTATTAAAAATACAATTTTTTACCCAAGCCCAGATTACCGCGGTACGGCGTTACTTATTTGCTGGGAGATTTGCGCTCGCGGCCGACTTCCGCAATCGCGTCCTGGAATTCCGCTACATCCTCGAAGCTTCTGTAGACGGACGCAAAGCGGATATACGCGATCTTGTCGAGGCGTTTCAGTTCGCGCATGACCAGTTCGCCGATTCTGCCCGAGATGACTTCGCGCTCGCCGCTGGAGAGCAGTTTTTCTTCTATACGGTGGATCGCGGCATCCACCGCATCGGCGGATACCGGGCGCTTGCGCAATGCCAGCATCAGGCTGGCGCGCAATTTTGCCGGATCGAATTCGGCACGGCTGCCGTTTTTCTTGACGATGACCGGCATTGCCAGTTCTATGCGTTCATACGTGGTGAAGCGCTTTTCGCAGGCTGCGCAGCGACGGCGACGGCGAATGCTGTCCCCTTCTTCGGACACGCGGGTGTCGAGGACCTGGGTATCTCCGTGCTGGCAGAAAGGACATTTCATAACGCTCGCCGAAGGCCGCAGCGGACCTTTTTATACTGATGGGTGGTTGTTTTTGCCAAACAAAATTGTCAGACAGTTAATTTTTCAACCGGAAGGCAAAACAGCAGGTTCTTCCAACATCTTATGCCAGGCCTTTGCCAATCGATCCGATTGGCAAAGGCCGCGCATAAAAGCTACGCCGGTCGCGCCATCGACAAGCGCTGCGCAACCGGGCAACTATCGAGCGTACACCGGGAACGCATCGGTCAGCTTCCTGACTTCTGCTTTCACGCGCTCGATGGTAGCCGCGTCGTGCGGATTATCCAGCACATCGGCAATCAGGTTACCCACCTTGGCGGCTTCCGCTTCCTTGAAGCCGCGCGTGGTCATTGCCGGGCTGCCCAGGCGAATGCCGGAGGTAACGAACGGCTTCTCAGGATCGTTCGGGATCGCATTCTTGTTGCATGTCATATGCGCGGAGCCGAGGATCGCTTCGGCTTCCTTGCCGGTGATTTTCTTGGCGCGCAAATCGACCAGCATCACATGCGACTGGGTACCGCCGGACACAATGCGCAGGCCGCGCGCGATCAGCGTCTTGGCCAATGCGTCTGCGTTCTTCACCACTTGCTGCTGGTAGGTTTTGAATTCCGGGGCCAGCGCTTCCTTGAATGCAACCGCTTTTCCGGCAATCACATGCATCAGCGGGCCGCCCTGGATACCGGGGAAAATCGCGGAATTGATTGCCTTTTCATGCTCGGCCTTCATCAGGATGAAGCCGCCGCGCGGACCACGCAGCGACTTGTGCGTGGTCGACGTGACGAAGTCGGCATGCGGCACCGGGTTCGGATAAACGCCGGCGGCGATCAGGCCGGCATAGTGCGCCATATCGACCATGAAATATGCACCGACATCCTTGGCGATCCGGGCGAAGCGCTCGAAATCGATGCGCAGCGAATAAGCGGAAGCACCGGCGATGATGAGCTTCGGCTTCTTTTCATGCGCCAGGCGTTCCATTGCGTCGTAGTCGATCTCTTCCTTGGCGTTCAAGCCGTAGGACACGACGTTGAACCATTTGCCGGACATGTTCAGCGCCATGCCGTGCGTCAGGTGACCGCCTTCGGCCAGCGACATGCCCATGATGGTGTCGCCTGGCTTGAGCATCGCGAAGAACACGCCCTGGTTGGCTTGCGATCCGGAATTCGGCTGCACGTTGGCAGCGTCCGCGCCGAACAGTTTCTTGAGGCGATCGATCGCCAGCGTCTCGGCCATATCGACGAATTCGCAACCGCCGTAATAGCGCTTGCCGGGATAGCCTTCCGCATACTTGTTGGTCAGCTGCGTGCCCTGCGCTTCCATCACGGCGGGCGATGTGTAATTCTCGGACGCGATCAGCTCGATGTGTTCTTGCTGGCGGTTGTTTTCCAGCTGGATGGCGGACCAAAGTTCGGGATCGACTTTGGCGATGGTATGGTCTTTTGCAAACATGGAATACTCCAATCAATCGTTAGACATTGCGGGAACGAGTCAAGCGTCGACGGAGACATCCGAACGGGCGCAGCGGTACTCTGTTCCCAAAAATCTTTCTTCTAAATGCGGGACGGAGTTAAGCGAAGCGGTACTCTGTCCTCAACAATTTAGCGGGACAGAGTCAAGTGTCGCGGCACTCCGTCGCCCGCAAATCAAGGCAATGCGTTTGTCTAAATCGAATGAGGGCCAAAAAGGGAATGACGGCAGCCTCAAACGTTTCCGGATCGGATATCGGACAACCTGTGCATTTCGACGGCTTTAGCCGGATGCAACGCAAGACCTTCGGTGCGCCGCAATGCGCCAGCTGAAGCCCACGTAAATGTGCAAGTTATCCCGTACCCGATCCTCACCATCTTGGCTGCCCAGGCGCACGGCTATTGAAATCTCACGCTTCCCGATGGATATCCACCTTGGCCGGAACGCTTGTCGGTCCCGGTTTTCGCCAGTTACGTGAGACGAAATGGTCCTATATTGTAATTTATAGGCCGGATTTGGGCAAGACAGGTGGCAAAATCGCTGCCTGGACGGTGATTAGCCAAGTAACATCTCTGACATCTCGGGCCGAGCGCCAGTCCGAGCAGCGGCATCGGCTAATGCCGCCTCCCCGTTGGCCGGAATCACGGCGCAGCGGCTATCGCCCATGAATCGATCATTCCTGCCGACAATCACGCGTGCAATCCCGGACGTCTGATAGCGGCAATCGTGCGCCGGATGTCCATGGTCGTCAGTGGCGGACAGCCTTGGTCGCCTCGTCCGCGATTAAAACATCGGGGTTTACCCAAAACGCAAGCAGCGCACCTTTGGGCTACAATTTTGCGATCGATGCCAATACCCGGAAAGGCATTCCCATCATCGCCTCGATTGCCGACGGTGAAACAGGATTTCGATGTGCGAATCAAATGCAATGACGCAGTTGCCGCGAAGGTCCATGAAGGCATCATCCCCTCGTGTGACAGCGACGTTATATTGCCCGCGTGTGTGAGTCTCCATCACATCGCGACGCCGACTTGCTGTGAGTTTTCGCATTTACCGCATTTACAATTAAACCCGACTAACAATCACGGTGCTTCGATATAATCGATTTTTTTAAAGACCGCAATTTAGCGCGGCATCGAATTCCCCGTACGACCGAATAATGGCCGGTCCGCCAAAAAATTGGAACATCTGGAAAAAACAAGCAAAAATATTTAAAATGCCTTCAAATTTCAACTGGAACATCCGCGTATATTACGAAGACACCGATACCGGCGGCGTGGTGTTTTATGCCAATTACCTCAAATTCTTCGAACGTGCGCGTACCGAATGGCTGCGCGCCGCGGGCGTGAGCCAGCAGACGTTGACGCAGGTGCATGGCGTGATCTTTATTGTGAAAAGTACGTCGCTGGATTACCATGCACCTGCCAAACTTGATGATGAACTGAAACTGACAGTCGTAGTCGAACGGCAAGGACGTGCATCGGTAAGCTTCGTGCAGGAAGCATGGCGCATCACCGAAACCGGTCAGGAACTGCTCACCACAGGGCGCATTAAAGTGGGCTGCGTCGACATTGCCACGTTTCGTCCAACTGCGATCCCGGACGACGTTTTGCAAAAGATAAGAAAAATCGAATAATCCCGCTGATATGAGCGCATCATTCGGGCAAAAACCGGCACCCTGCGTCACAATGCCACCCAAATAGCCGAAATCAGTGATTTTGCGAATACAATTGACCCGAACTTGACCCGAAATCATTTAATCGACAACCTACATGCCCGTCACTCCAGACCTTTCCTTTCTTTCCCTCGTCAACAACGCCTCGCTGCTTGTGCAACTCGTCATGGCACTTTTATTATTCGTGTCGGTGATGAGCTGGACTTATATCTTTCGCAAAATGTTTGCGATCAGGAGCGCGCGAAAGCAGACCGACGAGTTCGAACGAATTTTCTGGTCCGGCGCCAATCTCGACATACTCTATGAAGACGCGACGACAGCCCGCCGTCAGCGCACTGGAAAAGGCGGCGCACTGGAACGCATCTTCGAATCGGGCATGAGCGAATACCACAAGGCCAAAGCGTCATTCGCGGGCCAGGCCGCGGTCGATACCGGCGCATTGCTGGACGGCGCGCGGCGGGCGATGCGCGCGGCGTATCAGCGGGAAATGGACGGGCTCGAATCGCACCTGGCGTTTCTGGCATCGGTCGGTTCGGTTTCCCCGTATGTCGGCTTGTTCGGCACCGTATGGGGCATCATGAACGCGTTTCGCGGCCTGGCGAACGTGCAGCAGGCGACGCTCGCAGCGGTCGCGCCCGGCATCGCCGAAGCATTGATTGCGACCGCGATCGGATTGTTTGCGGCGATTCCGGCGGTGGTCGCATACAATCGCTATTCGCACGACATCGACAGGCTGGCGATCCGATTCGAGAGCTTTATCGAAGAGTTTTCCAACATCTTGCAACGGCAGGCGCGCTGATGTCGAACCCATCTTCTCCGTTGCGCGGCGGCCGCGGCCGCAAGTTCAAATCCGAAATCAACGTCGTGCCGTATATCGATGTGATGATGGTGCTGCTGGTGATCTTCATGGTGGCGGCGCCGCTGACCAATCCCAACGTGATCAATCTGCCGACCGCGGGCAAGTCCGCGCTGCCGCCGACCGAATACATCCAGATCACCCTGAAGCCCGAGGCGGCGGCAACCATCGGCATCAACGGACAGGGAAAAGACGCCGCCAGGGCCGATACCGCCAGCGACCACACCGATCTGATTCAAAAGCTCGGTGCGCTGCATCGAAAAAATCCCGAACTGCCGGTGATGATTTCAGCTGACAAGGACATCAAGTACGATGAAGTGATCAAGTCCATTTCAGAAGCAAAAAAACTCGGCATCGACCGTGTCGGGCTTGCGACAAAGTGACCATCGGTTTATGACTGACGCTTCTCATTACAAATTGCCGAAAGAACCCGGGCGCTGGCGCGCGATCATGCTGGCGACGGTAGTGCATGCGGCGTTGTTTGCCTTGCTGTGGTTTGGCGTACGCTGGCAAAACGAGACGCCTGTTGCAGTCGAGGCGGAAGTATGGAATCCGCAGCCGCAGGAAGCCGCTCCGCCCCCGCAACCTGTGCCCGAACCGGAAAAAAAACCGGAACCCGAACCGGTAGTCAAGGAAGCCCCCAAACCGGCAGTCGTTCAGCCGCCGGTTGTCGATCCCGATATCGCGCTGGCACAAGAAAAAAAGAAGCGCGAGCTGGAGGATAAGAAGAAACGTCTGGAAGAAGAGCTGCTGGAAAAAGAGCGTCAGGAAAAGCTGCAAAAAATCGCCGAACAAAAGGCTGAAGAGAGGCGCATCGAGAAGGAAAAAGCCGAAATCGCGAGGAAAAAGGCCGAAGCCGATGCAGCCAAACAGGCTGCGGCGGAAAAAGCCAAACGAGCCGCCGCGGAAAAAGCGCGTCAGCAGCAGCTTGCAGCGGACGCCGAGGCCGCAGAGGAGATCCGGCAGGAAGAAATAGCCCGGATGACCAAGCAGGCAGGTGCCGGCGGCACAGGCGAAGCGCCCAAAGCGCAGGGTGGCCGCGCCGATCCGGGTTATACCAGCCGCCTGAGCGCAAAAATCAAAAGCAACACGACATTTGTCACGCCGACCGGGCTGGACAGCAATCCCGCTGTCGAATACACGGTCGACTTGCTTCCCGACGGGTCGGTCAGAAGCATCAAAAAATTACGGTCGAGCGGTTTGCCCGGTTTCGACGAGGCGGTCGAGCGTGCCATTCGGCGCGCCGAACCCTACCCTGCCGACGCTTCCGGCGCCGTGCCGTCCAGTTTCACTTTTTCACATAAGCCTAAAGACAACCGATAAGGCCTCCATATGAACCGTTTTCGCTTATTCGCCGTCACGCTGATGATTCTGTGCGCCAGCGCTCATGCGCAGCTGCGCTTTGAAATCGCCGGTGTCGGCGCCACGCAAATTCCGATAGCAATCACCGGTTTCGCCACCGAAAACATCGCACCGCAGCAGGTCACGGCTATCATCAAGGCCGATCTTGCACGCAGCGGCTACTTCAAGATCATCGATAGCGGCATCGTCATGACGGAGACCACGACAATCAATTACGCCGACTGGAAATCGCGCGGCGCCGATGCGCTCGTGGTCGGCAGCGTGCAGCGCCTGGCAGATGGCCGGTTCGAGGTTCGCTACAGATTGCTCGACACCGTCAAATCGATGCCGCTGTCCGCGCTGGTAATGGCAGCGCCGCCGCAATCCACTCGTCTCACGGCACACAAGATTGCCGACGATATTTATGAAAAGCTGATCGGTACCCGCGGTGCGTTTGCCACCCGCATCGCCTACGTGACCAAGACGGGCAATGAATACCGGCTGGAGATCGCCGATTCCGATGGCGAAGGCACCAACGTCGCGCTGCGTTCGAACGAACCGATCATTTCGCCGGCCTGGTCGCCGGATGGCACCAAAGTGGCGTACGTGTCGTTCGAGAACAAGAAACCCGTGGTTTATGTCCAGGACCTGGTGAGCAAGCAACGCATCGCTGTAGCCAATTACAAGGGCAGCAATTCGGCTCCGGCCTGGTCGCCCGATGGCTCCAAGCTGGCGGTGGCGCTGTCGCGCGACGGCCTGACCCAGATATACTTAATCAATGCCAACGGCACCGGTTTGCGGCGTTTGACCGACACCAACGGCATCGATACCGAACCGCAGTTTTCAGCCGACGGACAGCATATTTATTTCACCAGCGACCGCAGCGGCGGTCCGCAAATCTACAGGATGAGCGCGGCCGGCGGAGAGGCGCAACGGGTGACCTTCAATGGAAACTACAATATCAGCCCGCGTATTTCGCCGGATGGAAAAACGCTGGCGTATATTTCGCGCCAGGAGGGGCGGTTCCAGCTGTTTGTGCTCGATTTGACAAATTCCCAGGAACAACGTCTGTCCGACACCGTCAAAGACGAGTCGCCAAGCTTCTCGCCCAACGGCAAATACATCATGTACGCGACCGAATCGGGACGCCGCGGCTCGCTGGCGGTGGTCTCGGTAGACGGCCGTATCAAGAATCGTTTGACGACCCAGGCAGGTGACGTCAGGGAGCCCACCTGGGGCCCATTCATGAAATAATATTATTTATACAATATGGAGGATTATAAAATGCGCATTGTGACAACTTTCGCCGTTATTCTGTCGAGCGCACTGCTGCTTGCCGCATGCTCGTCAGTAAAGCTGGACGACAAGCCCCCGGTAGAGGACCGCACTGCGAACGCCGCCAAGCCGGTACCCGGCGCAGTAGACCCGCGCACCGTCTCGACAGTCAACAGCACGGTACCATCCAATTCGAATGATCCGCAGGGCGTGCTTGCCAAGCGGAGCATCTACTTTGAGCTCGACAGTTATGTCGTCAAGGAGGAATTCACACCGGTGATCGAAGCGCATGCCAAATACCTGAACGCGAACAAGGGCCGCAAAGTCGTCATCCAGGGTAATACCGACGAGCGCGGCGGACGTGAGTACAATCTGGCGTTAGGCCAGAAACGTGCCGAAGCGGTGCGCAAGTCGCTTTCGCTGTTGGGAGTGTCCGACGCACAAATGGAAGCGGTTTCGTTCGGCAAGGAAAAACCGAAAGCGGGCGGCAACGATGAAACCGCCTGGGCAGAAAACCGTCGCGCGGACATCGCGTATTGATGACTATGAAAATCTTTCTCAAATCCATGTTTGCCGCGGCAGTGATGGCCGGTTTTTGTTCCGTGCCATTGCAAGCCCATGCCGGCCTGTTCGATGACGATGACGCGCGCAGGGCGATTCTCGATATTCGCGCCAGGCTCGATTCGCTCAATAGCCGCCTCGAAAACAAGGCTGACAAAACCACGAACCTCGATCTGGCCGGGCAAAGCGATCAGTTGCGCGCGGAGATCGCCAAACTGCGCGGCCAGGTCGAAGTGCTGACCAACGAACTGGCCAACGAGCAGCGGCGCCAGAAGGATTTTTACACCGACCTCGACACGCGCCTGCGCAGAATCGAGCCGCAAAAAGGCGTCATCGACGGCAAGGAAGCGAGTATCTCCCCGGCCGAGCAAAGAGCTTACGATGCCGCATTGTCCTTGTTCAAGACGGGCGACTACAAGAATGCCGGCACGGCATTTTTTAATTTCCTGCGAGTTTATCCGCAATCGGGATTCGCCGGTTCGGCCAACTATTGGCTCGGCAATGCCTACTATGCGCAACGAGACTACCGCAGCGCAATTGCATCGCACCAGACCGTAGTCCAATTTTTTTCCGATAATCCGAAGGCGCCCGATGCGTTGTTGAACATCGCCAGCTGTTATACGGAATTGAAGGATAAGGCCGCGGCGAAAAAAACGATGGAAACACTCGTCGCGCAATATCCGGACTCGACCGCTGCGCGGACCGCAAAAGAGCGCCTGGCTTCACTCAAGTAACATGCAATCGATCATGTCGCATACATCATGGTGCATAAACAGGCGAAGCTTGCCGCTTTTCCACATGGTCATTGCGTGACGCCATCGTCGAATGCGGTGGCCGGATCAGGTACTGAAGCAAATCGCAAGACTGATTTGACACAGGGTGCGGTAGTTGCTTATAATTGCGGTCTTTCGGGTCGTTAGCTCAGCTGGTAGAGCAGCGGACTTTTAATCCGTTGGTCGCAGGTTCGAATCCCGCACGGCCTACCAGAAATTCAGTTGTAAAAAGAAAGGGTTATGAGAAATCATAACCCTTTTTAATTTTTGCGAAATCCATCATTGTGTAATTCCTGTATAACCGCGCAAAAAATCAGACATTTTCAGGCCAATTTCATACGATTCTGCAACGCATCCATCGCTGCGTTGATATGTTCTCCACTTTGGTGTGAATACCGCTCTACCATCGCCAGCGTTTTGTGTCCGCTGATTCGTTTTACTGTTGGCAAATCGATCCCTGCCTGAACTAGGTGAGTCATTGCGGTGTGCCGTAACGTATGGCGGACAACCTGCACAGGATCGAGCCCAGCAGCTTCAACTGCTCTGATAAACGGCTTACGAATATCTACAACATGGCCTGACTTCGATGCTGGCGACGGAAATAGCCACGGCTCGGCGTCCGGCATCGCTGCCATGTACCTAGAACTCATTTCATAAATACCAGTCTGTTTGAATTTCAGGTAATACGAGGTCTGAAATGGCGAGCAGGCAATATTTAACGAATGAACAATGGGGTCTTCTAGCGCCGTTGATTCCAGAACCAGTACGCCGCGCTAACGGCCGAGGCAGGCCGGTTGAACACGATGACCGGGCAGTCATGAACGGCGTGTTATGGATACTACGCACCGGCGCAGCATGGTCAGACCTGCCCGATCGGTATCCGTCATACGCCACGTGCTTCCGGCGCTTTAGCCACTGGGTTAAGGACGGCACGCTGCGGCACCTGCTGGAGACGCTGGCGCAGGATCTGGAAGCGCGGGGCGATATCGACTTATCTGAATGCTTTATCGATGGCACGTTCGTGGTGGCGAAAAAAGGGGACCTAAAGTGGGAAAGACCAAGCGCGGCAAAGGTACAAAGCTCATGGCCATTGCGGACGCTACAAGTCTTCCACTCGCCGTGCACACGGATTCTGCTAGCCCACATGAAGTCACCCTTGTCGAAGCTACCCTCGATGAGGCCGTCACCATGGGACGACCTCAGCGACTTGTCGGGGATCGTGCCTATGACAGTGATCCGCTCGATGAAAGGCTCGCAGCCGATGGCATTGAGTTGATCGCGCCACATAAGCGCAATCGAGTCAGGCCGGCCACTCAGGATGGCCGGACACTGCGTCGCTACCAGCGACGATGGAAAATCGAGCGCTTGTTTGCCTGGCTGAACAAATTCCGCCGGATAGTAACCCGTTGGGAATACGACGATCATCGATTTACCGGCTTCGTTCATCTCGCTTGCTCTATGATTTTGCTTCGCAGGTATTTATGAAATGAGTTCTAGATAAAAATTCTGCGAGATGCGCCGTAATGGGCTGTTCTCGCTGCCCTGCTTTCGCTTTCGGAACATAGATCATGCGCTTGGTGACATCTATATTCTCTCTGCGGATCGAAAGTATTTCCATCGTTCGCATAGATGTTTCGACGCCAATGACAATAAATGCGTACACATGCGAATTGTCTGATTCTTTCGCGCACTCAATCAGGCGTTTGGTCTGCTCCACGATCAAGTAGGTAATTCTGCCATTACCGTCAACGTTATGGTTGACGGTCAACGCATTCATCGTGTTATTGGTAGAGAATCGGACGGTACCACTCGCACCCAGGTAGAGGAATTCATCGCGAAGGTGCGCACGGATGCGAAGCATGATCGTCTCCCCTAACGTCGAGAAGATGCTTCACACGACCTGTGTCTACAGTTGGGAACGCAACAGGTTTTGGGTAGAAATCTGGATGAATTGCTTCGATGCATTCGAGTAGTCGCTTTACGCGCCAATTCTTGGCAAAGTCGGCGTGAACGTTTGCGTAGGACGCCTTGTGCGCGACTAGCGATGAAGGCAAGTTGTTCGAGGGACTTCCGGATGAGAAGGCAAACGACCTCGCCGTCCAACTGGCCTTCCCCCGAAACCACGGACACATTCGATAGGTACACACACCTACCGCCGGAGGATCGCGTCCGGTGTCTCACCAGCGAGGAAGTGGACAGGCTGCGCAACCCAGGGCAGCGCCGCAGCGGCGGCAGGAAATACTGAACCGGTTGGTCGCGGAAAAGGTGGGGGGACGTGAAACTCTGATTCTGCGTGTAAACAAAGACATGTTTAAACGAAGAAGGGGGCGATGCCGGTTGCCTGTTCAGGGCCGGCATTTTTCTTGCGCCGCCGCTTGCGCGGCAATGAACGAGGCTTTCCAGTCCCCCCACCTTGTAGCGTGGTTGCGATCTTGCGGCACTGGCTTCACTGCCGACCAAGCCGGGACCGGTTCTAGTCATCGTCGCGTTCTATCCGCAAGCTTCTGCACAATTGCCGCATGGCACTAATGTCATTTTGCGTTGTATAAGCGACGGGTCAAGTATGCGCATAAGTGCCCCCCTACACGCACCTACCCTACCGGGGACGTTACGTTATCTAGTGGAAAAAACAAAGAACGAATCGTGGTGGCATCGTCAGCACTTCCGATTGACTAGGCGCGTATCCGCTGATCGATCGGTGGCTGCCATGTTCGACACCGGATTAGGTCTGTATGCCGGCTCGACCGTCCTTGAAGGTGCCCAAGTACTTACTGCAGGACATGCGGTAAGTGAGCCCATGGCAGAGACCACTGTCATTGAAAAGATGCTGCGCGTGATGATGCTGGCTCTGTTCCTGCTCATTCTTGGCAAGATGGAACGCCGGCCTGCGGGAAGCGCGGCGAGGCGAATTACCGTGCCTTGGTTTGCGATCCTCTTCGTTGTCGCAAGCGCGATCAATTCGGCGGGCTGACTGACGCCGGCGACGGTGAGCGCGTTGCTGCAGGCCGACGCGGTCCTCCTGTCGATGGCAAGGCAGCCCTCGGAGTACGCACGCACGCCGGGGCGATACGGCAAGCCGGCGCCAAGTCTGTCTTGCTAGACGGCATCCCGTTCGCATTCCTTATGGTAGGCGGTTACGCGATCAATCGCGTTGTCGGCATTCTGGCCGGCGTCTGAGCCACCCAAAATTACAGGCCTGTAATGATTCCGTCATTTCCAAGTGGCCTGCCACAGAGTATCTTACTAACGATGGTGGCAATCCTGCGGCCTGTCGCCATGAGGCATTTCGATTGCGAGGCTGACAATGCGAATCCTGGTTGTTGAAGACGAACCGAAAGCCGGAGACTACCTGCTGCGCGGGCTCGATGAAGCCGGCTATGTTGTCGACTTGGCACGCAATGGCGTGGACGGGCTGCACATGGCGCTGGAGATGCGCTATGACGCTATCGTCCTCGACGTCATGATGCCGCAGATGAACGGCTGGCAAGTCATGCAGGCGCTGCGCATGCGGTGTGACACGCCCGTGCTCTTCCTGACCGCGCGCGGCGAACTGGAAGACAGGCTGAAGGGACTCGAACTCGGGGCCGACGACTATCTGGTCAAGCCGTTTTCCTTTGCGGAACTACTCGCACGCATCCGGGTCGCCCTGCGCCGTAGCGGCCAGCCCCGCAACGACGACGTGCTGACCGTCGCCGACCTCAGCATCGATGTGCCGAAGCGGCGCGTCGTCCGTGCCGATACGCGCATCAACCTCACCAACAAGGAGTTCGTCCTGCTGCATTTCTTCGTGCAGAACCAGGGTCAGGTCCTCTCTCGTTCGCTGATCGCGTCGCGCGTGTGGGACATGAACTTCGACAGCGACACGAACGTGGTCGATGTGGCGGTCCGCCGCTTGCGTCAGAAGATCGACGAGCCCTTCCACACGCGGCTTATCCATACCGTGCATGGCGTCGGCTATCGCTGCGAGGCCGAGCGATGAAACTGCGCTCGCTGACAGCCAAGCTCGCTGCCCTGTTTGCCTGCGTCTCCTTCGCGGTTATGGGCACTTCGGGCTACGTGCTCTACCGCGTGCTCGAAAAGCAGCTGCTCCTGCGCGACGACGCTGCCCTCGTCACCCGCGTGGACCAGATCCGGACCTTGCTGCAGGACTCGGACCTGCTCGACCTGATTCACGACAAGCCGCAGCTCTTCGCCAACATGCTGGGCAACCGCGAAGCGCTGCTCGTCTTGCGCTTTCCCGGACAAGCGCCTGTGCTCGAGGTCAATCCGGCGCATCGCGCAGTGCCGCAAGTCGACATCGTGGATGTGGGCCATCCGCTCGGCCTGTCGGCAGTGCTGCACACCACCGGCGATGCCGGCGTCCCCTTCATCGCCGCCGGTGCCAAGGCCAGGGTCGCCGGCGATCCGCGCGATCTCGAGATCATCGCCGGCCGGACGATGACGGAGCGGACACGCCTCCTGGCGAGCTACCGCGACGAGATCCTGGCGCTGGCATGCGGCGCTGCCATGCTGATCGCCGCACTAGCATTCCTGACCGTGCGTACCGAGCTGCGGCCGTTGCGCAAGCTGGCGCGGGAAACCGAGTCCATCGGCGTACACAATCTCTCGTTTCGTCTCGACGAGAGCGGCGCGCCGAAGGAGACCTGGCCGCTGATCGCGGCCATCAATGCGATGCTGGAGCGGCTCGAAAAGGGCTTCATTCAGCTCAGCCAGGTCTCGGCCGACATGTCGCACGACTTGCGCACGCCGATCGGCAATCTCCTCGGGCAGACCGAAGTCGCCTTGCGCCAGCCTCGCAGCAGTGAGTATTACGAGGCGCTGCTGGCATCCAACTTCGAGGAGCTGGAGCGGCTGTCGAAGATGATCGACAACATGCTGTTCCTCGCACGCGCCGAGCATGCCGGTACGGCGGTCGACGTCCAGCCGTGCGACATCGCCTCGGAATTCGAGCGCATGGCCGACTATTTCGAAGGGCCGGCTTTCGAACGGGGCATGGAGATCAGGGCGAACGGAGCCGGGACGGCGCACGCTGATCCGGACCTGTTGCGACGCGCACTGGCCAACCTGCTCTCCAACGCGGTGAAGTATGGATATGAGGGCACCGTCATCCGCCTGGAAGCTGTCCATGCGGCTGGCGGGACGAAGCTCAGCGTGGAGAGTGCCGGCCCGACCATCGACAGTCTGCATCTGTCCCGCCTGTTCGAGCGGTTCTACCGGGCAGACGATGCGCGGCGCGACTCCGCGCAATCGAGCGGACTGGGACTTTCCATCGTTCGAAGCATCATGGTGCTGCATCGGGGACAGTGCATGGTTCATAGCGAATCCGGCATGACTCGCTTTACTCTGCGCTTTCCGTCGCAGCCTGCGCAAGCCGGGACACATGCGTCCGATGTGAACGTGGCGGCGTAGCGCTCCGCCTGCCGCTTCGTATCCCGTTACAACACGCGCATCGCAGCATCGCCCGCCAGGCCGTCATTGCCGCACGCCGAGTGCCGCAGATGCTCAAGAAAGCGGCATCGTCGACGACGTGCCCGCCGCGCCCCACTTCCAGTCTGCATCACCCCTACGACACCACTCACTGCGCCAGTTGCTAGTACTGCGGACGGATTGTCAGAGACTTGTCATTTCTGCGTCACGGTGGCGTTAACGCCGACTCCTTAGACTGGCTAGCACTGATCATCCGGTCAGCCTTACTTTTCAGGAGAACGCTATGAACAAAGCTATGAATTTTACGTTGGCCGCCGCTTTCGCGGTCATGTCCTTGTCCGCCCAGGCAGCCGCCCCCGACGGTTCGCCGAGCGATTACGGCGCGGCCGCGCCGGCCGGCGCCACTGCCCGCGTGGTGAAATTGGCGCCGTCCACCAAATGGATCAACGTCACGAACGGCGAGACCGTGCGTTTTGAAGCGCAGGGGACGAGCTTCAGTTGGCATTTCGACGCCTTCCCGAACCAGACGATCGTGGACCTGATGCGCATCGCCCCCGCAGGTTTCCAGGACGATGGCGCCCGGTTGTTTATCGCGCCGAACCCGCTCTACCTTGGTTGAGGAGCACGCTATGAGCCTCCGCCTTAACCATTTCCTCGCACTGAACGTGATGTTCGCATGCAGCGGACTCGCCCATGCTGCTACCGAAGTGACTGCCCCGCAGGTGGTCGAGGCGCTCGAGGGCACCTTCGGTGCGCACCCTGGCGAGCGTCGCAACCATATCAAGGGGGTGTGCGCCGCCGGCGACTTTGTTGGTACATCCGATGCCGCACGCCTGAGCGTCTCGCAGCTGTTCAGCGGTCAGCACATTCCCGTAGTCGCGCGCTTCTCGCTAGCTGGCGGCAATCCGAACGCCCCGGATACCACACCCAATGCCCGCGGCATGGCGCTGGAATTCCGCCTGCAGGACGGGGTACGCCACCACATCACAATGCTCAATACCCCTGTCTTCGGCGCGGCCCAGCCGGCCACCTTCAACGACATGATCATCGCCAGCAAGCCGGATCCAGCCACCGGAAAGCCTGATCCCGCACGTCTGCGCCAGTTCTTTGCGACCCACGCCGACGCGCTCGCCCAAGCCGATTTTCTTGGTCAGCATGCGCCGCCGGTCAGCTATGCGAACGCGACCTTCTTCGGCATCCATACGTTCAAGTTCATCGACAAGCAAAAGAAAGAGCACTTCGTACGCTGGCGCTTCATGCCGCAGGATGGTGACAAGGGCCTATCCGCCGATGAGATCAAGCATGCTCCGCACGACTTCCTGGAGGCGCGCCTGGCCGACCGCCTAAAGCACGGGCCGGTACGCTGGGACATGCTGGTGGCGATCGGCCAGCCTGGCGATAGCGAGGACAACCCGACCGTGCGTTGGCCGGCCGATCGCAAGGAGTTCAAGGCCGGGACCTTGACGATCACACAATCCAGCCCGCAACGGGGCGGCGAGTGCGAGAAGATCAACTTCGATCCGCTCGTCATGGCGGAAGGCATCGCGCCTACCAACGACCCGATCTTGCGTTTCCGATCGCCGGCCTACGCGGCCTCTTTCGGCAAGCGTCTGTCAGGAAAGTGAAGGCGAGCGGCGTCAATGCAGGTTTTACCCGGGGCGTCCCGGTACAGGCGGAGGCGTGAAACGGCCTCTGCCGGTACAACTTCGGGCATTGTCACGGTATCGATCGAAGCAGGCAAAGTTCACCGATGAAAATATCAAAGCCGATTTACCTCCGCCATCGTTTTCCAGGTTCCTAAAGTCCGAACCGAGATGAGTCTGCATGTTCTGGCATGCAACATGAAGCGAATGATGCAGACGATGGAAGTGCAGTTCCTGATTGCTGCTATGGCTGGATAGTCAGTCATTTACTCAACGGCACAAGCCGCATCAGCGAGCTAGAAACCTACTGAAGGCATAAGCGGCGTAATCACCGTTACGCTTAAAGAGTGGCTGTCGGTAACCCAGTTTAGATTATGCTTGGTGTCGGGATATGACTGCATTCAACTGGTAAATGGACATCAGATTACCCTCCCCAGTAGTAGGGATATTTACACTGAAGCTTAAATAAGCAGAGGCGTGCAGTCCACTCGACCACCGGCCGTACCAGTTAGCTGGTCGGCATCGAAAGCGGATTGCGAATTCGGCTTGCATTTCGCGAAGCGACGTTGAACGCACGGCGGGTCTACTATAGGTCTACTAATGCGAAAACGAAAACGGCCAGCATCGCTGCGGGCCGCATGTTTCCTGGTGCTGATGAGACGAATCGAACGTCCGACCTACTGATTACGAATCAGCTGCTCGACCGTCACAATTAAAATGCCAGACACATCCCTCCTCTTCAGTAATGGAACAAACAAAAAGCCAACTTTGTTAAGTTGGCTTTTTGCTTTTTGACGCTTGCGTAATGGAATAGTAAACATTCAGCGCCGGTCATCCGGCGCTTCCCCGGCCTGAACGGGGATAAGCACAATACCTGCTGTCAGGTTCATGCACTTCTTCCCCATGGGTTGAAGCGCTGGCGTACCATCAGCAAATGCCACGCAATCGTCCGGGCGACGATATTAATCGTCACCGCTGCTTGCCCGGGAATTTATGCGGGGGTCTTCGCCAATGTATCGACGAACCGGCTTGAAAGCACCCAAAACAGGTAGAACGATACGGCTGCGACAATCACGACCAGCCAAACGTCCAGATTCCTCTGGCTGATGGCCCAGGA
Organism: Burkholderiaceae bacterium; assembly: GCA_035995725.1. Classification (GTDB taxonomy): domain Bacteria; phylum Pseudomonadota; class Gammaproteobacteria; order Burkholderiales; family Burkholderiaceae_D; genus JAQGLW01. The sequence goes on from DASYKE010000029.1 coordinate 17,477, forward strand.
GAGTGCAGGCGCCTCGCTTGTGCAAATCATGGTAGCCGCCGACATGCCGACGTAGTGCATGCTGCAAACCGCCAGCGCCATGACGAGTGAAGACGCAATTTGAAGCGACACCCGCTTTACATTAAAGGCCAGCCATAAGGCCGCAGCTGCCGCGCTGACAGCGATCGCTACAGATATGCCAACTTTCGTAGGGTCCAATGTCATGATGGCACGCAAATTCATCGCATACATGCCGAGGTAATGCATCACGCAAGCTCCCGCGCCGGCCAGCACACTGCCGAACATCCAGCCAGACAATTTGAATCGGCTACGTCCGCCGGTCAAAAATAGCGCGATGCCCGATATGACAATCGCCGCTACCAGCGAAACAGCGGTCAAAACCGGGTCATACGAAACCGGCACATTCACACGATAGGCAAGCATCCCCATGAAGTGCATTGCCCAAATGCCGATGCCACCAAGTGCCACCGACGCGCATATCGTCATGTGCCAGTTCAGGGTGCCGTCTTCACGAAACATCCATCTGGAAGCCTGCAGCGCAAAAAACGCCCCCAAAAATGAAATTGCATACGATATGAAAATAATGTTCAGCTTGTAAGAAGATGTTAATACCTCGCCTACGACTGGCTCCATACTCCCTCCCCAGGGTGAAATTTAATTCGGATAGTTCAGTTTTCGCACGTTCCTGTAAAACCTTTAATTTCCCGCATCGTTCTGAAATCTCTTTGGTGTTCAGGCAACTGTCTGTGTAGTTCAAGTTACCCTAAATTAACTGTATCCCATGTAATTCTGGAAAGCAACTACACCATCTGAATCGTTTTTACAATGCCATAAATATGGCGTATTGCAACAATTTTGTGTTGTTTTGGATTCACGGCAAGAAAATGGTGCCGTTCAGACTATGGAAGCCGACCTTCAAATCAGCTTGCAAAAGCCGTGCCGGCCACATTTGTCTTCGGTAAAAGAGCCCTTTGGTTTGCGTCGGAATTGAATTGGCGCGGAACCTCTTATATCTGCTCGCGCTGTGCGTTTGGCACGGCAGCTCGACTCGTCTGCATCAGGCTATCCGTGATGCCGCCCCCGGCCGGTAAACAGCTTCAGGCCCGCATACAAATAAAACCGAACGCGATTCCGCCTATACCCGTTCCTGTTCGCTTTTTTATGTCGTTTGCGTCCAATAGCCCGGCTGCGCATAAATCGATTTCAGTGTATCGATGAAAAAGCGCACTTTTGCCGGCAGATGCCGCTGTTGCGCGTATACCGCCATGATGTCGTATTGCAGAAGCGCATATTCGTCGAGCACCGTCATCAATTCGCCGGAAGCGAGTTGCGCCTGGATTTCCCAGGTGGAGCGCCATCCTAGCCCGAGACCTTCGCAGGCCCAGCGGTGCAGCAGTTCACCGTCGTTGCAGTCGAGATTGCCGCTGACTTTAACGGTGACGGCTTTTCCGTTTTTCTGGAAATACCAGCCTCGCTGTTGCCCACCCTGCAAATTGAATGCAAGACAGTTGTGCCGGGCAAGATCGTCGAGCGTGCGTGGAATGCCGTGCCGTTCAAAATATGCCGGTGTGCCGCACACCACGCGCCGGTTGGTCGCCAGCTTGACAGCGACAAAATTGGGGTCGATGACGCCGCCGATACGGATGCCGACGTCATAACCTTCGCGCACCAGGTCGATGACCTGGTCGGTCAGGTTAAACGAGACTTGTACTTCCGGATTGGCTGCGACGAAGGCCGGGGCATGCGGTGCGACATGCTTGCGCCCGAACGCGGCAGGCGCGGAAACGATCAGGTGTCCCGTTGCCTTGTGCCGGCCCTCGGAAACGATTCTTTCGGCAGCGT